>DASTHB010000029.1:0-3466 GCA_035718415.1 Minisyncoccota bacterium
GCGTCTTCATCCGCACGGTCTGCGTCGATGCCTCGTCGGAGCCGTACGCGACGAAGTAGGGGATGCCGCGCTTGACCGCATCCTTTATCTGGTCGCCGAGCGAGCGTTCGGTCAGGTTCACGAAGACCCGGCAGCCTTTGCCGCGAAGCATATCGGCGAACGACTCGGCGGCGGGCAAGGTATCGGGAGACGGCGTGCCGATATAGAGCTGGGGCTTTCCGGAATCGGCTTTCGGCAATAGGTCATGCGTCTCGAGAAAATCGGCGAGCGTGACGTCGCCCATGCCGAATCCGGCTGCCGGTATCGGATCCCCGCCGAAAAGCGACACGAGCTTGTCGAAGCGGCCGCCGCCGAAGAGCGAGCGCGGGTTCGCGGGATCCGTATCGAAGATCTCGAACACAATGCCGGTGTAATAATCGAAACCGCGCGCGAGCGTCGGATCGAAGACCGCGTTCCCGACGCCGCGTTTCTTGAGCACTTCGATGACGTCGAGCAGCTTCTTCTTCTCGAGCGCGACTTCCGGGGCCTGTCCCGCGTCCTCGATGATGGAGAGCGGATCACGCGCAGCGAGCGCCGTGCGGGCCGCCGTGAACGCTTCGGGCGTCATCTTGTTCTTCTTATCGAGAAGGCGGAGATACGCATGCGTGGACTCACCCTTGAGCCCCGCGGCAGAAGCGGCGAGCGTGAGAAGCCCGCGAGAATTCACGCGTATGACGAAATCGCGCTCCTTCGCTCCGAACGCTTTGAGGAGATCCGAAGCGACGCGGATGAGCTCGATATCGGCTTCGCTCGACGCGACACCGACGAGGTCGACGTTCAATTGATAGTGCTCGCGCAGCCGGCCCTTCTGCGGACGCTCATAGCGGAACACGTTCGGAATGGAGAACCATCGCGCCGGCAGGGGTATCTCGCGCCGCTTCGCCGCTATCATGCGCGCCAAGGTCGGGGTCATCTCGGGGCGGAGCGTCACGCGCCGGTCGCCGCGGTCCATGAACGTGTACGTCTGCTCGCCGACGATCTCCTCTGATGTCTTCGCTTCATACAGCTCTGCGCGCTCAAGAGGCGAGGCGTTGTACTCCTCGTAGCCCCATTTCGCCAGCACGGACCGGAGCGTAGTGAAGATGGCGGAGAGCCGCGCCCAGTCGTTCGGATAGAAATCCCGTACGCCCTTATAAGGGTCGGTGGAAAGCGGCTCCTTCATGTACCCGATTTTATCACGCGCGAACGAACCCGCCTCATTTGACAAGCCGCTTCTCGAGCACCATCATGCGCCGTGGGTGTTAGACCCCGGGCCGCGAAACCCGGGCCTTTCCAGGCTCTCTTCGGAGGGCCTGTTTTTTTATGCACCAGCGGGAGCGCTCTGCCCGCCTAGCGTCATGTACCGCATGATGAGATTGCGCATCTCTTCCGGTCGCGGAATGCCTTGCATGATGAAATCGACTTCCGCGCCGGCGCTCTGGACCTTGATAGTGCCGATGCCGAGAAGCGAAGGCAGCACGCCTTCGATGTCGGTCGTCACGTCCTGCACGCGAGATAGCACGAGGCTCGATACCTCATGCGAGAAGAAGCGGCGCTGCTTCACTTCAACGATGCGGTCGTTCGTCAGTATCCAAAGGTTCAAGAAATAGCGCGTGAAGGCGCCCCACGCCGCGGTCCACGCCGTGAGAAGCCAGAGGCCCAAAAGAACGCGCATGGTCTCCGCGTTGTAGTCGAAATAGCCGGCGTACGGAGCGAGGTTAGGCGCAAGGAGAAGAAGCTTCGGAAGCGAGAAGGGGATGATGGCGACAATGGCGTACGGCAAGAGCTCGAGCACGAACAGGAACCAGTGCTTCCGCACTTCGAGGACGACATGTTCGCCTGGGGCAAGATCGAATTCTTTCATAGGACGCGGTTGCCGGTCAGTATGTACGTCGCGAGCGCGAAGGACACGATGAGATGCGTCGCGACTGCGGGGAACGTCACGAGCGATGCGTGCGAGAAGCGGAACCAGTGATAGATGGCGACGATGGTGTAGACCGCCCAGAAGGAGAATGCGAAGAAGAGCACGAGCTCGAGCGCGAATCCCGCGGACAACCCTGCGAAATGCAGGTCGGTGAAGAGTGCGGTCGGAGGAGCGAACGGTTGGAGCGGCGCGTCACTCATTGCGGCCATGATACAACAGCGATGCGCGGTTTCCCGTACTGGTCGGTGCGTATGTGCGTGATGAATCCGCTGCTTCTGAAAAGTTCGGCAGCCGCGTCTGCGTGGCCTCTATCGATCTCGATCCATGCAATGCCGGTCTTTGAAAGATGCATGCTGAGCTCTTCGGCGATGCGCCGTATGACGTCGAGACCGTCTTCGCCCGCAAAGAGCGCCCGAGCGGGCTCGTAACGCGCGACAGACGCCGGCAGGGCCCTGCTCGCGGGCACATAGGGAGGATTGGAGGCGATGACATCGAAGATTTGGTCTGCAAATGGAGAGAAAAGATCCCCGATCCCTATCGACGCGCGTGATGCGTCAAGATGATTCTCGTCGATATTCGCCCGGATAGTCGCTTCGTGCGACGCCTCGATCTCCCCGAACGAGACGCGTGCGTTCGGCAGGTTCGAAAGCGCGGCGCAGCCGATGGCGCCCGAGCCGGAGCACAGATCGAGGAAGGAGAGCGGCTTATCCTTCGGCAGGGAGGAAATGAGCTCATTGACCCACCATTCCGTCTCGACCCGGGGGATGAGCGGGCGCGTATCGAGGCGGATAGTGAGGTCGAGGAATGGCTGGCTGCCTATGACATAGGCGACAGGTTCGTCACTGGCGAGCCGCTTCAAATCACCGCCATAGGCTTCAGTAGGATTACCGCCGTATTTCTCGTCGAGAACCCATTTCTGGTCCCGTATCATGACTGAAAACTACCATATGATAGACTTTTTGCATGAAATTCCATTTCTGGTACGTCGCTTTCTCCCTGTTTTTCGGCGGGCTCATCATCCTGGGCTATGACTGGCTTTCTACGACTGGCCGGCTCGACTATGGCGTTACGCCGGAGGACATCATCCTCATCTCGCTCGCGGTCATGCGCCTCGTGCGCCTCTTCACCTACGACAAGATAACGAAGTTCATTCGCGACTGGTTCGTCGGAGCTCATCCCGAGTCGTTCATGGGGACCCTCGGGGCGCTCCTCGATTGCCCCTGGTGCACCGGGCTCTGGTTCGCGGCCTTCACGGTGTTCCTTTACTTCGCATGGGACGGCGCGTGGTATTTCATTCTCATCCTCGCCATTGGCGCCGTCGCTTCGTTCTTCCAGGTGCTGTCGAATCTCATCGGCTGGCACGCCGAATACAAGAAGCGCGAGACCGAGCGGCTTTAAGAAAAGCGAAACGGCCCGCGCCAAAGGCGCGGGCCGTTTCGTTATCGGAGCGGATTAGTATCCACCGCGGCCGTAGCCGCCGTTGCCGCCGCCGAAGCCGTTTTCACGGCGCGGGGGACGCTCGCC
>DASTHB010000030.1:0-3350 GCA_035718415.1 Minisyncoccota bacterium
CTGTCCGAGGCCGAGGTCGCCGCCGCAATTGACGACGACATGGTACGGGATGCGGAGCGCCTGGATCATTTCCTCGGCGTTCTGCGTGAGCTCCTCGTGGAACGCGACGGATGTCTCATGCGAAGCCTCGCAGAGGATAACCTGCTCGAACTTGAAGAATTCGTGCACGCGGACGAGGCCCTTCGTGTCCTTGCCGTGCGCTCCCGCCTCGCGGCGGAAACAAGGCGAGAACGAGAAGAACTTTATGGGGAATTGTTTTGCGTCCAGCACTTCGTCCATGTAGTAGCCCATCGTCGCGACTTCGGCGGTGCCGGCGAGGTATTCGCCGTCCTGCGTCTTATAGAGGTCCTCTTCCGATTGCGGAAGGTAGCCGGTGCCCATGAACGACTCTCGGCGCACGAGCGACGGCACGATCATCGGCGTGAAGCCTCCCTTTTTCGTGAAATGGTCGGAGATATAGCGCCAGAGTGCGTAGGAAAGAACGGCGCCGTCGCCTTTGAGGAAATAGCCGCGGAAGCCCGCGACTTTCGCGCCGCGCTCGAAATCCGCCATGTCGAGCGTCGAGAAGAGGTCGACGTGGCTCTTCGGCGCGAACGGGAACGCGGTGGGTTCGCCCCAGCGCTTCACTTCGATGTTCTCGGCATCGCTATCGCCTTCCGGGACGGAAATATCCGGCGTGTTAGGGACGGTGAGCATGAGCTTCTGCCATTCGGCCATCACCTCTTTAAGCTTCTCCTCTTCCTCCGCCATTCCCGCCTTGAGCTGCTGCATCTGCTCGATGAGCTGCTGGCGTTCCGCACCCTGCGCGCGCTGGATCTCTGCGCTCCTTCGGTTCTGCTCCGCCCGTTTCGTATCGAGCTCAAGCCGGAGCGCCTTCCGTTCGTCATCCACCTGTATGAGCCGATCGATGTCGGCCGTGAGCCGTTTTTTCGCCGCGCCTGCTTTCACGAGTTCCGCATTCTCCCGTATGAAATGGATGTCTAACATACGGCCGATTATACACCACTGAAAAACCCCGTCATGACGACGGGGTTTCGACCGGGCTCGCACCCGGGACAAGCGAAGCGTTCACCCAGAATCCTTCCGCGAAGCACACCGGCCCGCGGCCTGGCTGGGTGATTGTCAGCAAGCCATCCCCGTGGACGGTCAGTCGGCACCGCTCCGGGTCGAAACCGAACTTGGCCACGAAAGCCGGACCATGGTCGCGTATCTCACCGGTCACGGGATTGGCGGAAAAACAGACATCGATGCTGATGAAGCGCGGCACGGGTGTTGCTCCTCTCGGAAGAAAGTCGTCTATGCGCAACCGTACCGTACCCGCCGTGCATGGTCAATCGCGACGCTCGGCGTCATATACTGAAGGTATGCCGATACGCGAATTGCCGAGAACAGAATGGCCTCCGCAATTGTCGGAAATACCGGGACCGCCTGAACGATTATGGATACGCGGAGCGCTACCGCCGGCCGGGACGAAGTTCCTCACGGTCGTCGGCAGCCGCGCGCTGTCCCGTTACGGCGAAGACGCCTGCCGGCATCTCATTGCGGGTCTTGCAGGCTATCCGATATCCGTCGTGAGCGGTCTCGCGCTCGGCGCCGATGCGTGCGCGCACAAGGCGGCGCTCGCGGCCGGGCTTCACACGATCGCCTTCCCTGGTTCCGGGCTTGATGACTCCGTCATCGGACCGCGGGCGAATCTCGGACTCGCGCGCGATATCCTCGAACACGGCGGCGCGCTCATCTCCGAGCATGAACCGATGCATGTACCGAACAAGTCCGATTTCCCGTCGCGGAACCGGCTCATGGTCGGTATGGCAGACGCGGTGCTCGTGATCGAAGCAGGGCCGCAGTCCGGCACCTTGATCACGGCGCGGCTCGCCGCCGATTACAATCGGGAGCTTCTTTGCGTACCCCACCGTCTGAATGACCCTCATGGATTCGGGCCGCATCTGTTCATACGCCTCGGCGCCGCGCTCTCCTCCGAACCGCTTCACATCATCGAAGCGCTCGCCCTCGAACCGAGACAAAGTTCCGAGCGAACCGAATCGCCGAGCGACCTTGGGGACGCAGAGCGGGTTATCTGGGATATGCTCGCATCTCCGCTCAGCCGCGATGATATTCTCCGCGCGGCGCCGCTTCCAGCCGGAGAAGCGCTCACGGCGCTCATGTCGCTCGAGCTTCGCGGACTCGTTACGGAGGAATTCGGCTGCTTCAATCGTTCATGACCGTGTACTCATGGAACATGCTGTACCGGAATCGTCATCTCGACGATGCCTTCGAGTTCATACGTTCCGCGCCCTATGACGTGTTCTGTCTTCAGGAAGTGCCGGACGGGATGCTCGAGCGTCTCGGGACGCTGCCGGGCGAGCTCGCGTTCCGGCGCGACGTCGAGAAGGTCTACGCCGACAAGACGGTTTCCATGCACAACGTCATTCTTTCGAAATACGCCATCCGCGCATCGGCGGAGATCGATTTTCCGGACTATGACCACGGCGAGCATCTTCGCACGCGGCTGTTCCGGCGCATCATGCCGATGCACTTCCCCGAAACGCGCGACCGCGGCGGTCTGTATGCCGACGTCGACGTGGATGGCCAGATCGTGCGCGTGTTCAACGTGCATCTCATACTCGCCCGGCCAGCATGGCGGCTCGAGGAATTCGAGCGGGCGATGGCCGAGCGCGACCCATCGCTCCCGACGATCGTCTGCGGGGATTTCAATACGCTCGAAAAACCGCACATAACGGTGCTCAACTGGCTTTTCGGTGCGCCACTTTCGCATGCGGCCCTCTACCGGCGAGAGCGGTTCATTATCGAAAAGAGATTCGTCACGCACGGCCTCTGGAACCCGCTCCGAGGGCACCCGACGCACGGGATGTCGCGGTCGCAGCTCGATCATATCCTCGTGTCCCGGCAGATGGCCGTGTCGCGCGCGGAAGTCGTCCGCGACAGGCGCGGTTCGGACCACCACCCCATCTTCGCCGCTATTTCGCTCGACGGAAATAGCGGAGCGCGATGACCGTCGCGAACACGAGCGCTATCGCGACCGCGAGGAACTGATACCACAGGGGCAACGTGCCCGCGTACGCGAAGTAGAAGCCGAACGGCGCCACGCCGAGAGCGGTGGCGACGACGTAGGAACGCCAGGACATGTCCGTGAATAAACCGAGCGCATAAGAAAGGAGGTCGACCGGCACGAGCATGCGCAGCAGAATGACCGAAGCGAACAGGTTCGTGCGCGGGACGCGGTCGCGGAAATCCACGGCGCGTCGCTCGCCGACGAGGCGGATGACGAGCGGCAGACCATAGCGGCGCGCGATGGAGAATGCGACGGATGCCCCGATCGTCCAGCCGAC
>DASTHB010000031.1:0-6524 GCA_035718415.1 Minisyncoccota bacterium
GTCATCGCAATCCTCGCGCTCGCGGCGGGAATCTTTGTCTATAACAAGGAAGCGACCGGGCGCTCCTCTGCGGGACTCGCGTGCGCAGCCGACGAATACTCCTGTCCCTGCGCCACCGGCTCTTACTGCCTCAAGCGCGGCGCGATGTGCCTCGCTCCGACGGCCGCCTGCCCTCGGTAACTAATAAAAACGCCCCGCATCATGCGGGGCGTTTTCGTTTGAGCGGTCACGCCTTCTCCATGCGTTCGGTGTACTCGCCGGTATCCGTATTAATGCGGACAATGTCGCCCGGATTGATGAAGAGAGGCACGTTCACTTTCGCGCCCGTCACGAGCTCGGCGATCTTGCTGCCGCCTGAGACCGTATTGCCTTTCACCGCCGGCGGGGCGTCCTTCACCTCGAGGTCGACTTTCACTGGTATCTTGATCGTCATCGGTTTTTCCTCGTAGGTCAGGACTTCGACCGGCGTATTGGGCTTCACCCACTGCACGCGATCATGGACCTGATCCTCGGGGAAGGAAAAGCGGTTCTTCGGATTGCCGACCTCGGCGAACCAGCTCTCGCCGCGGTTCGTGTAGAGGTAATTCGCCTCCATAGTGTCCACCTCCGCTTCCGTCACCGTCTCGTTCTGATGGAAGGATATTTCGATGACCTTGCCGCCCACGAGCTGGCGGAGCTTGGTCTGATTCACGGGCTTGCGCATCTGCATGCGGAAGATATGCGACGAGAGCACTTCATAGGGCTCGCCGTTGTAATTGATGATGGTCTTCGGAAGGATTTCGTTATATGAGAGCACTGCCATAGGTCTTGAAACTAGCGCTTGGTAAATCGGGTTATAAAAAGTGCCGCCCAGGGCGGATTCGTGTATGCTAGCAGACATCATGGGTTTTTCAACTACGGAGGTCGGTTTCCTTTCCGACGCCGAGATACTCCGGCGCTCGGAGAAGGAGCCAAGCCTGTTCGCAGAACTCGTGCGCCGGTACGAAGCGCCGTTCTTGCGTCGCGCTCGAACCGTTCTCGGCAATGCCGAAGATGCCGAGGAGGCGGTCCAGGACGCGTTCACGAAGATCTATCTCTACGCGCAGACGTACCAGGAACAGGAGGGGGCGAGCTTCGCCTCCTGGGCGTACACCGTACTGAACCGGGTCGCGTATACCCGCTATCGCGCTCGGGCGATCGAACGGGGGAAGCGCGCCGAGCTGTTGCCCGAGCATTTTGAGTCGCTACCGGATGCGAAGGCGGAATTCCTCGAGGACCTTTCCATCCGCGATGAAGTCATCGTCGCACTCGCGAAGCTGCCCGAGGTCGCGGCCCGCATCCTGCGGCTCCAATTCATCGAGGGCAAGACGCAGGAGGAGATCGCCGAATCGGAACATCTTTCCATACCCGCCGTGAAGACGCGCGTGCATCGCGCCAAGAAATTATTCAAGCGTTCCTATGATGAACAACACCATGACTGACGACCGGACCAAGATCGAACGCATCGTGATGCAACGCGTGTACCTCATTCGCGCGCTCCGCGTCGCCGCGTCCGGTAGCGTTTTGTCCGCGCTCGTATCGCTTCTCGCGCTCTGGGGTATCGGCCGGGAAGTATGGATCGCACGCGTGCTTCAGAATCAGCCGCACGACCTGGGCGAGCTTGTCCGCTTCTACACGGCGGCGTTCCTCCACACGCATCTCATCGTGCAGATACTCGTCGTGCTTCTTGTCGGCTCCTTCGTCTTTCTCGCGCGAGAGATAGGAACAGCCGTCGCCGTCATGCGCGAGAACGAGCTCGTTTAGCTCTCGGCAAGCTTCGCCTCGATCTCCTTGAGGAGCGCCTTCGCGACGTCTTTATTGTCGCGCAGGAAGGTACGCGTCGCGTCGTAACCGACCGCGAGCTTCTCGCCCTTGAACTTGTACGTCGCGCCGGATTTCTCGATGAGACCGAATTTCTCCCCGAGCGCGATGAGCTCCCCTTCGCGGCTCACTCCTTCGTTATAGAGAAGGTCGAATTCCGTCGTCTTGAACGGCGCAGCGACCTTGTTCTTCACGACCTTCACGCGCACGCGGCCGCCGACGACTTCTTCGCCTTTCTTGATAGAAGCGATGCGCCGGATGTCGAGGCGCACTGACGTATAGAACTTGAGCGCCTTGCCGCCCGGAGTCGTTTCCGGATTGCCGAACATGACGCCGATCTGCATCCGGATCTGGTTGATGAAAATGACGATGGTCTTCGTGCGCGCCGTTATGGCGGTCAGTTTGCGGAGCGCCTGCGACATGAGGCGAGCCTGCTTGCCGACGTGCTGCTGTCCCATCTCGCCCTCGATCTCGTCTTTCGGCGTGAGCGCCGCGACGGAGTCGATGACGATGACGTCGACGTTCCCGCTCCGCACGAGCGACTCGACGATGTCGAGCGCCTGTTCGCCCGTATCGGGCTGTGAAATGAGGAGCTCGGGAAGCTTCACGCCGATGCGCTTCGCGTACTCCGGGTCGAGCGCATGTTCGGCGTCGACGAATGCGGCGATGCCGCCGCTTGCCTGCGCCTCGGCGATGACATGAAGCGCGAGCGTCGTCTTTCCGGAAGATTCCGGACCGAATATCTCGATGATGCGGCCGCGGGGAAGTCCGCCGATGCCGAGCGCCGCATCGAGGCCGATGGAGCCCGTTTTCACCGCCGGTATCTTCTGCGGCGCGCCGGCGCCGTACGTCGTGATGGCCTCATCGCCGAACTTCGTGCGGATCTCTTTCAGCGCCTGTTCGATGGAACGCTGTTTTTCGTCCTTGTCGGAGGATGCTGCGCTCACGGTCTTCGCTGCTTTTTCTTTCGTCGGTTTCTTGAGTGCCATGATAAGTGATTAGGGTACGAGGATGTGCCGGGTCGCGGTCACCGTTCGCCCGAAACGATCCTTCGCTACAAAGGTAAGTATAGAGGTTCCATGGGGGAAGGTAAGAGTTGACGAGAACCGGCCTTCCTGGTCGTGGAGGAGCGGGGCGCCGTCGAGCGTGAGGTCGGCCGCGCGTGCGGCTTGCCCGAGAACGGGTACGATGCCGTCCGCGAACGCCGCGTCGTCCTCCGGAGAACTGATGACCAGCGTGGGGCCGGCGATGAGCGGCCACGCCTCGACGAGGCCGTAGCCCACAAGAAGAATGAGGGCGATCGTGAGGACGTATTTCAGCATGCGCTAGAACTCGTCGCCGTCGCTTCCCTCAGGAACCGCCCCCGTCGCAGCCCCTCGGACGGTGAGCACTTCGCGAGGCTTGCTGCCGTCGGCGGGGCCGATCACGCCATGCGCTTCAAGCACATCCATGAGCCGAGCGGCGCGGGAATAGCCGATCTTGAGCTTCCGCTGCAGGTACGACGTGGACGCGCGCCCCGCTTGCTCGACGGCGGCCTTCGCTTCCGGATAGAGGTCATCGTCATCATCGTCGTCGAATCCGCCGGACACGAGACCGATGACGTCGCTGCTCTCGCCGTTCTGCGCGGTTCCTCCGAGGTCGATCGAGGAGAGATCGCCCGCATTGTGGCTCTTTATGTAGCTCACGACTTTCTTCACCTCGTTCTCGCTGATGAATGCCGTCTGGAGCCGGAGCGGTTTCTGCATCTCGCTTGAAAGATAGAGCATGTCGCCAGCGCCAAGGAGCGTCTCGGCCCCGGAGCCGTCGAGGATGGTTCGCGAATCGATCTGCGAAGCGACCTGGAGCGCCATGCGGGTCGGAACGTTCGCCTTGATGAGTCCGGTTATCACGTTCACCGACGGGCGTTGCGTCGAAAGGACGAGGTGTATGCCGACGGCGCGCGACATCTGCGCGAGGCGGACGATCGACGCTTCGAGCTCGCGAGGGTAGGTCTGCATGATGTCGGCAAGCTCATCGATGACGATGACGATGTAGGGCAGGGCTTCCGGAAGCTCTTCCTTTCCTTTCTGTTTCGCCGGCTCGTACACGGTCGCGTGATAGGAGGCGATGTCGCGTACGCTTTCGGCCTCCAGTATGTTGTAGCGGCGTTCCATTTCCTTCGCGGCCCATTTGAGCGAGAGGATCGTCTTCTTTGCATCGGTGATGACCGGCGTAAGAAGGTGGGGGATGCCGTTGTAGGCCGTGAGCTCGACGCGCTTCGGGTCGATCATGATGAAGCGTAGCTGGTTCGGTCCGTTTCTATAAAGAAGCGAGGTGATGATCGCGTGGATGGCGACCGACTTTCCGGAGCCCGTCGCTCCGGCGACGAGCCCGTGCGGCATCTTCGAGATGTTGACGTATTGCGGCGTGCCGGAAATGTCGCGACCGAGCGCAGCGAGAAGCGGCTTCTGGCTCTCCGCCCATTCGGGAGACGAGAGGAGACCGCCGAGGCCGACCATCGCTTTCACCGTGTTCGGCACTTCGATGCCGATGAGCGATTTGCCCGGGATGGGCGCTTCGATGCGGACCGGGTGCGCGGCGAGCGCGAGCTCGAGATTGCCCGCCAAGGAAACTATCTTCGAAAGCCGGACGCCTTCCGCGGGCTTCACGGCATACCGAGTGACGGTCGGACCGACCGATACTTCGTCCATCTCGACGGAAATGCCGAAGTTCTGGAACGTCCTGCGGATGATATTCGCGTTCGCCTTTATATCGCCCACGCCCGGCTTGCCGCGGTCGGCTCCGAGAAGCGAGAGCGGGGGGGGATCGTACTCGGCATCGAAATTCGCGATGCCGGCGCCGGTCGCTGGTCCGTGCGACCGATTGAACATCGTGATGGTCGGCTCGTGGTCTTCGTCGGCGGCGGCATCCTGAGGCGCGTCATCATCATCGTAGTCCTCGAAGTCCTCATCTTCGCCGTCCTCTGGTACGCCGACGACCGAAAGTTCCGCATCGTCCGCGCGGCGGTTCTTCCACCTCTCCCAGAGCGACGATACGTTCGTCTGCATGAGGTCGAGAAGCGCCTCGATGTCGGTCACCACCGCGATGCCGATCGCGATGGTCGCGACGAGCAGCACGATAGCTCCGCCGAGCCCGAAAAGCGCCGAGAGCTCGGTGCCAGCCCAGCTGCCGACGAAGCCGCCGAGGGAGTTCGAGAACAGGCCGGCGAAGGAGAGTACCGATGCGCCGAGAAGGATGAGACCCGAAGCAGTGAGGGGCTCGAGCTGCGGCTTGCCGAAACCGGCGTAGAGCCCGACGGCGATGAGCGCGGCCGGCAGAAGGAAGGAGCCCATGCCGACGACCGCGAAGCTCCAGTCATAGGCGGCCGAGCCGACGGGCCCTGCGGCGCCGAAAATGCCAAGCAGAAGCAGCACCCCGGCTGCCAAAAAGACAACCGCCGACGACCAGCGAATGAGCGTATCGTATTCCTTCACATCGGCCTCTCGTCCTCTGCGTTTCCCGTTCTTACCGCGGCTCATGATTGCTCGTATTGTAGCATTGCGATCTCTCGCTATTTCTCATTTATTCACGCGGAACGCCGCCCCGCTTAGGCAGCGCGATAGGACGCCTATACCCGCAAGACAAAGGACAATAATGGGTAGAGGAGCCCCATGTCGCGATACCTCATGATGCGGCATCGCATCACGCATCTTGCGGGGACTGTCTCACGGCGTATACTGTCCTATAACGTATGAGACACAATGGTTCCCATCAGGGACATGACGGGTCCGACCATCAACTCCAATCGAACGGAAGAGACTGGCGCAATGGTGATTTTGTCTTAGAAAAAACCATATTCAATAACGTATTCGAAAAAGACATACGCAAGGTTTACATATACAAGAAGGCGGAGCGTCTCGCGAAAGCGCTTCACCTCATCACGCCGGCATTCAGCGGGTCCTTGTCGCTCCGTAATCGTGCGGACGCCATTGCGATAGGGCTCGTGGATGCGGCCATCCAGCCGTCAGGCGTCGCTCGCACCGCACTGTCGCGCGAACTCCTCGCGCTTTCGAGCGTGCTGTCGATCGCCCGGACAGGCGGGCTTCTGTCCGCCATGAACGCCGATCTTATAGCTCGGGAGGCGCAGTCACTATTGCAGGAAGTCGCCGGGTACGAAGAGCCGCGACTCCTTCTTGAGGAGACGCCGACCTTGGCAGAGATCGCGCGCGAGACACATCGGAGCGAACCCTCGAATCCCTCGCTCCACGCGCCCCATGCGCCGCGCCGCGCGCTCCCGGCGGCCAGTAAAGGACACGTAAAGGACACGGCTCCAGCGGCTCCAATAAAGGACAGAAGGGAAGGCATTCTGTCCATTATCCGTGAGAAGGGTCAGGTCAGCATAAAGGACATATCGACTCTTATACGGGGCGTTTCTGAGAAGACCGTACAGAGGGAACTTGCAGCGCTCATCTCCTCTGGAGCCGTTAGGAAGCACGGGGAGCGCCGGTGGAGCGTTTATTCGCTCGCTCATTAAGAAGGAGTGAGCCTTCATGCTGTTTTGACGTAGACCGCCGCTTTTGGTAGCATGGCCCCTGTGGTCAGCGTACGCTCCTAAGTGCGAAAAGAGGCCGGTTTTCGGCCTCTTTTTCGTGCTTTTCGGACGACGCTTATCCACACAGAGGGATCGGAGGATAGTTGTCGAGAGA
>DASTHB010000032.1:0-2777 GCA_035718415.1 Minisyncoccota bacterium
GGTCCGCAAATTCACCATGCTGGTCGAAGGGCAGATGGATTGCATCCATTCCCACCAGGCTGGCTTCACGAACGCAGTCGCCCTTTCGGGCACCGCGCTCACGGAAAAGCATCTCTCGCTCATGAAGCGCTACAGCGAGAACCTCATGCTCGTGCTCGACGCCGACCCGGCGGGAATGAAGGCGACGGCGCGGTCCGCCGCGCTTGCGCTTCGACAGGGTCTTCGCGTCAAAGCAGCGCGGCTGCCGAAGGGCAAGGATCCGGCTGACCTCGTGAGCGAGGATGCCGCCGAGTTCACGAGGCGCATCGCGGCCGCGAAGCCGGTCGTCGACTTTTTCCTCGCGGAGCTAGCCGATGAAGCGGCGGATCCGCATCGGTTGCTCCGCCTTTCCGAGGATATCGTGCTGCCGCTCATCGCATCGGTAGAGAGCCCGATGGAGCGGGAGCATTTCATACAGAACGCCGCGCGGGCGCTCGGCCTCTCGCCCGAGTCTGTGCGAGAATCGCTTTCTCGCATTCCGAAATATGAGCCAATGCCGAACGGCACTATAGAAGACCGGAATACCGCGATCCCTCCGGCACGTTCCACGGTCGAAGTGCGCAACGAGCAAGTGCTCGCCGTTGTCCACGCCTACGCCGGAACACCGCTTGCCGAGCGCGTCAAATCACGGTATCTTCAGGTTACTGGAGCCCACGAGCTGCCGTCCCTCACACCCGCTGAACCCGCCTTGTTCGAAGCAGAACAGGCATTCGGCGAGGCACCGAAAGAGGAAGCTGCCGATGAGCTACTACACGCCTTTGAAGAAGCGGTTATCCGCGAGGCGTACCAGGCGGCAGTGAGCGATTTACGTAAGGCAGAAACCGCGGGCGATACCGCGGCGATGCATCAAGCGGAGGCACGATGCGCGGAACTTTCAGCGCGCCTTTCCGCGTTTGGGCGGTAAGCATTTCATTCCACATGCCTAAAACGACAAAAAAGAAGAAGAAGTCTGTTACGCGCGCGAAGAAGCGCGCGTCAAAGCATGCGCCTAAGAAAAAGAAGGCCAAGAAAGCGAAGACAACGAAACGCCAGGTCGTGAGGGCGGCGATGCGCGGCGCGAAGGCCAAGCACGACAGCGAAAAGGCGCATTCGGCCGAGACGCTCATTGAGAAGGGCAAGGAGCGCGGCTATGTCACCTACAGCGAGATACTGAAGGCGTTCCCGCATGTCGAGGAGGACGTGAGCTTCCTCGAATCCCTCTACGAACGCCTCGCGACTGCGGGCGTCGACGTGCTCGAAGGCGGGATGCTCGAGGACCAAGCCGATGAATACCTCGCGACCCGAAACATCAAGAACCGGAGCTCGACGACGTACGATTCCATACAGATCTACCTGCGCGAGATCGGCCAGTACCCGCTCCTCACCGCCGCCGAGGAGCGCGAGCTCGCGAAGCGCATCGAGAAGGGCGATGCGGAGGCGCGCAACATCTTGGCCCGCAGCAACCTGCGCCTCGTCGTTTCCATAGCGAAGAAGTACGTGGGCCGCTCACCCGACCTGACGCTCCTCGACCTCATCCAGGAAGGGAACCTCGGCCTCTTCCGCGCCGTCGATAAGTTCGACTGGAAGAAGGGCTATAAGTTCTCGACCTACGCGACGTGGTGGATACGCCAGGCCATCACCCGCGCCTTGGCCGACCAGTCCCGCACCATCCGCATCCCGGTCCACATGGTCGAGACCATCGCGAAGTACAAGCAGATATCCCGCCGTCTCGCCCAAGTTTTGGGCCGCGATCCGCAGCCGGAAGAAATAGCGGTTGAGATGGGCGTGGAGCCGGAGAAGATCTATCAGATAGAGAAGATAAACCAGGACACGCTCTCGCTTGAGAATCCTATCGGAAGCGACGACGATGAGAAGTCCACGCTCGGCGATTTCATCCCGGACGACAAGATACCCTCGCCGGTCCAGGAGTCTTCTGAGCGCATCCTCGCCGAGCAGGTGCGCGCCATCCTCGACGACCTCTCGCCGAAGGAGCGCAAGATCCTCGAGATGCGCCACGGCCTCATGGACGGCATCTACCACACGCTCGAAGAAGTGGGGAAGGAGTTCGGCGTCACTCGCGAACGCATCCGCCAGATCGAGGCGAAGGCGCTCGAGAAGATACGCACCCACAGCAAGGCCCGGCATCTTAAGAGTTACTAGAAAAGGCGGCAGAGATGCCGCTTTTTTCTTTTTCCGTACAATAGGGGCATGGCAAAGAAGGTTCCCGCGAAGTACCCGATCCCGCACTGGAGCCATTCCTCGCTCATGGCCTTCCTGCGGAACCCGCTGGCCTGGTATAAGCGCTACGTTGAGAACGTGCGGGACGTGCCTTCCACGCCCGCTTCGATCGTCGGGCGGGCGGGGCACAAGGCGCTCGAACACTATTATGGGGGCGCACCAAAAGAAGCAGCTATCGCCATCGGACTGGATTACCTACGCAACGTTCCGGACTTCGAGATAGATTTCGGCAAGGCGAAGTCGAAGAAGGCGCAAAAGATGAAGCGCGCGCTCATGGAGAAGGAATACTTGCAGGCCATAGGGCATTATCTCGAACGACCGCCGAGGCACAAAGTGCTCGGCGTGGAAGTGTCGGGCGTCGTCACGGTTGATGGGCTGCCGCTGCCCCTAAAGGCCATTTCCGACCTCGTCGTCGAATCGCGCGTAGAGAAAGGCGCGGTCGATATCGTCGACCACAAGTTCGTCGCATCATTCAGCAAGATGAAGAACGCGAAGACGCTGTTCGTCATCCAAGCGCTTTT
>DASTHB010000033.1:0-3380 GCA_035718415.1 Minisyncoccota bacterium
TGGGGACCGCCGATGCGGCTCGGCAGTGATTGTGAGATCGTGCGCATCACGTTCGCCTAGGAAACGACGAAGGCCCGCGAGGGCCGTCAGTCGCTATCACCGGTGGTGGCTCACGTCCTCGGACCGAACGGATACTCGCCGTAGATGGCGCGGATGAGGACCGCAATGATGGCGAGGACGAGCAGAACGTGCACAAACCATCCTATCGTGTAGAAACCGACGATACCGAGAAGCCAGAGGACGAACAGAATGACAGCTATAGTAAGCAGCATAGGTGTGCGTTAAGCCAGTAATCGATCGCTTCCGGCGCTCATTCTCGCGCAGGAGCCGTGAGCTGGCCGTGAAGAGCAATCCTTGCGATGCATTGTATTTGTGCTATAATGTGAGTAGGTGTAAACGTTCCGATACTCCACCTATTCCAACTGACCGCAAAGGAGTTGAGCGATGGTACGTGCTAGTAGAAATCGTGATCCGCACCGGATCGCGGAGCAATTCTTCCTCAACCTACGACGGGTCGAGGATCAGCCGCTCATCGAGGAGGGATACATCGAGGTCCTTTATCCGGAGCATTTTGCGCCCGGAAAGGCAGTGCTCGTCGTCGGCGTGCCGGTGAAGAACCTTCCGCTCGGCACCGGACGAAAACTGCTCGATTCCATGCAACGGGGCCCATATAGCCCGTTCCTCGACGGCGATCGCGGCAAGCTCGTCTTCTTCATCCCCTGCCCGCATTTGCGGCCGGACGATGCGGAAGAAGTGCTCCGTACGGCGCACCGCAACAAGGAGTGGGCTAAGCGGACGTTCAGATTCCGCCATGCCATCCTTTCGCCGGGCGCCAAGCGCATCGTATTTCTCCTTCGCCACGCCCGCACATGATGTCTTTCGCCCCCGATACGGATCGGGGGCGTTCATTTTCCGCTGTAATGAGCGAGCCGGTCGTTACGGCTTCATCGTAGCCAGCGATTACCAGATAACGACTATATGCATGGCAACGATCATCAATACCCCGGGTAATAACCCGGGTAATAGTGACGGCGGCGCCGGTTGGTCGGTAGCGATCATCATATTGATCATACTGATCGGCGTCGGCGCGTATTTCCTTCTCTACCGCCGAGCGGCGCCGGTCCCGGCAGGAACGGGCGGCACGAACATCAACGTCACCCTTCCGAGCGGCGGTACCGGTACGGGCGGCGGTACGGGCGCGGGCGCGGGCGCGGGCGGAGGCGCGACTACCCCATGATCTTCCATGCGGGAATGAGGACGGCCGCCACTCGCGGCCGTTTTCATTTATTTCGTGCGGAATGATTGCGATTCGCTACGAGCGACACCGCCCGGGCTCTGCGCGGCGAGACGATAGTAGTACGTCGTGCTCGGCATGAGATTCAGAGCGTCCACGGTCACCGTTATTTTGCCTGTCGTCGTGGCGAGCGCAATGTGCGGCGTCACGCGCATGAGCACCGCGCCGATATCGGGATCCGAGCTGTATTCGAACCAGTACGTCGTGAGGCCTCCGTTCGGCATGACGACCCCATTGAACGACGCTGTCGTCGTGCCGACATCCGCTGCGGGCTTTATCTGCACGGCAGGCTTTACAAGCGCGGGCTCAGTGGTCGTCCCTACGATAATGGGCGGCAGAGTGAGGGCGTCAGACCCCCCGGTGCCGGAAAAAACGATCGCCCCAAGCGCGACGACGCCGAGCAAACCTACGACGAGCGCGATCGTACGCACCATAGAATCCTGCTAAGTCAGCACGCGGATGACGAGAACGATGAGCGCAATGACGAGAAGGATGTGTACCAATCCGCCTCCGATCCGGAAACTGAAACCGAGAAGCCAGAGCACCAGAAGTACAACAATGATCGTTTCAAGCATGGGTGATTGTGAGGCTCGTAATGCACCTATACAGTCGTACGCGGCACGCATTCATGACAGGCGGCGCGCTCTCCACACGTCAGATGACCGCATTTCTTCATATGTCCTATACTTTCCCTGTTGAGAATGTGTGAGTGCTCGCATTACGCAATTAACCTTTACCACATGAAAATATCGATTATCACCGCTTCTGTCGTGGCCGGCGTGATGGCCGCCGCCCCGCTTGCCTTCGCTGAGACCGGCACGACGACCGCATCGACGACGCCGAACGTCGGCGCGAAGATAGCCTGTGTCGGTGCCGCCGTTTCTACGCGTGAATCGTCCATCGATGCCGCCGTGCAGGCGCACACGACCGCGGTCACGGCCGCCTACACCGCCCGCGCGAGCGCTCTTTCGGCAGCGTATTCGAAAGCGACGGCCAAGGAGGTGCGCACCGCCGTGAAGACCGCCTGGTCGGACTTCCGGACCGCTCTCAAGAAGGCGCAGCGCGACTGGATGAGCGCGCGCAATGCGGCATGGAAGACGTACCGCACGGCCGCGGTCAAATGCATGCCGCCCGAAGGCCTCGGCGACGGCTCGAATTCGGGTCTTGAACTGAACGGCAACTAAGTCTGGATCTTGGAGAACGGCCCCGCTTCGCGGGGCCGTTTTCGTTGCTAGAGCCGACGAGCGTCGACTTCGGTATATACCGTCTTTGAGATGGTGGCGATGGTCTCCTCGAGCGCCGACCAATCGGTTCCCTTCGTCATGACGCAGAGGAGGTACGGATTGTCCGGGTAATAGACTATGCCGCAATCATGGAGTTGATGGGTGTTATTCGGGAACGTGAATTCACCGAATTTATGGGCCACCTTCACCCCATCCGGAACACCAGCGACGAGCCCTTCGGTGAACGTCGACTTTGCGAGCCACGAGAGCAGTTCCTCCGATGTTTTTGCGTCCAGGTACGAGCCGTTGTAAAGATTTCGGAAAATGCCGGCATAGCTATGAACGCTGATGTTCTGGTCAAGCGTTTCCTGGGGCGCGAGTATACCGAGGTCCTGGTATGCCTGATAGAGGAGCTGCACGCCGTTCGGTATGTGGTTCTGATAATAGTCGGCCAGTATCGTGTACGATGCATTATCCGAGTAGACGAGCATGTCGTACATCAGTTCCTGGATCGTATAGAATTTGCCCCGCTCGGCAGTGACAGCTGGCGGAAAGTTCTGCGTAGTGAGAGTTGAAGAGGCCGCGAGATAGCCGATCTTCTTGCCGAAGAGCCCCGGATAGGTGTCGTCGAGCCCTCCGTACGCCATGGCGAGCGGAAGCTTGAGGAGACTCGCTGGCGCGTAATCCTCGAGCTCGTTAATGCCGAAGAGCGGACCATGGATCAGGTCGCGGAAGTACACAGCAACATCCGCTACCGTCCCTTTCTGCTTTTGCTTGTCGATGTACTGCTGAACTGCGAGACGCGTTTTTTCATAATCACCCTTACGTATCACGTCGTCCGGCCCGCAGACGACATCAGTGTT
>DASTHB010000034.1:0-2405 GCA_035718415.1 Minisyncoccota bacterium
CGAGCGCGCGTGCCGGATAAGTTCCGGTGCATGCTCCCGATAAGCGGCGGTGAATAATTCTCGCTTTCGCTCGTCCACGTGCATAGGGCCTCAGTATTGAACGTAAGCCATTAACATTGCGTGAACGCAGTCCGAACCGCCCGTCTTCATGAGTCGTTCATAATCCCTCTATATAGTTATGAGTCACGCGCCTGTCATGAATAACGACCTATCGGAGCCCAGCATCGACAGTCATCCGATACTTCTCGCGGTCGTTTTCGTCGCGTATTTTGCGACGGCGAAGATCGGGCTGTCCATCGAGACCACGACGAGCTTCGTGGCTCTCTTTTGGCCGCCGTCCGGCATCGCCCTCGCCGCGTACATCCTTTATGGTTTTCGCATGTGGCCGGCCATCGCGGCGGCGGCATTCGCAGTCAATCTTTCGCTCGGCTCGCCGTGGCTGACCTCGCTCATAATCGCCGCCGGCAGTGCCGCGGCTCCGGCTGCCGGCGCCTATCTCCTCGCTTGGTACAAGGACTACAACGCCTATCATCCGTGGGTTCCCCCGCTGCGGGACAATACCGGCATCGTCATCATCGCCGTGCTCGTTCCGCTCGTCACGGCGACCGTGGGCACGGCGGCGCTCATAGCTGCGAGCCGGATCCTCTCGAGCCAAGTCGCCACGATATGGACTTCGTGGTGGCTCGGCGATGCGCTCGGTATCGTGACGTTCGCTCCGCTCATCATCAAGTGGTTCAATAAACCTCTTTTCGAGCGCACGATGAAACAGAAGATCGAGCTTGCCGCGGTCGTTGTCGTAACCACCGTCTTCGCGTACGTCGTATTCTGGAAGCCATCGCTTGCCTTTCCGTTCTATATGTTCATCCCGCTTGCGTGGGCGGCTCTTCGGACGGGACCGCGCGGAGTGACGCTCAGCATATTCTCGACCGTTGTCATCGCGTCTATCGGCACCTACTACCATCACGGCCCTTTTGCCGCGTACGGACTGTACTATCTCGATCTTTTCCTTATTTCCGCAGCCGGCATATTCCTGGTCTTCTCGACTGCGGTCGAGGAGCGGAAGAACGTGCTTGAGGCGCTCCGGCAACATACCGACGAGCTCGAACAGGCCCTCGTCACGATAAGCTCGGAGGACGAGGCGAAGAAGGAGTTCCTCGCCGTGCTCGCGCATGAGATGCGCAACCCGCTTGCGACCATCCTTTCATCCATCGAGCTCATCAATCTTCAGGGGTTCTCAGCCGTGAACACGCAAATGCTGCTCGACACTATCAACGAACGCGCGACATCCATGGTGCGGCTTCTCGATGATCTCCTCGACATCTCGCGCGTCTCGCAGAAGAAGATGACGATCCGCAAGGAGATCGTCTCTGTCGACCGGTTCATCACGAAGCTCACGCCGACCGTCGACCAGATGATGCAGAAGTACGGTCACAACATATCCATCGATAAGCCGGATGAGGACCTGTTCGTCGACGCGGACCCGATGCGCCTCGAACAGATATTCATCAACCTGCTCACGAACGCCTGCAAATATACGAAAGCCCCCGGCAAGATCCGCATCATCGTCGAGAAGGACGGGGACCACGTCGTCGCGCATGTGCGCGACAACGGCGCTGGCATTCCCGCGAACATGCAGCAGCGCATCTTCGAGCCGTATTTCCAGATAAACAAGAACCGGGAAGGCATCGGTATCGGCCTGCCGCTCACGAAGCAGCTCGTCGAGATGCACGGCGGGACGATCGAGGTCCGGAGCCGCGGCCTCGGCAAGGGCTCGGACTTCGTCGTGCGGTTGCCGCTTATTTCGGATGCCGATCAGCTCGAATCGAGCCAGGGCGCTCTCCCTGGCTTTGCGAAGAGCGTGCCTCGATTGCCGCGCCACGTGAAGCGCACGTTCAAGGTGCTTATAGTCGACGACAACGAGGCGGCCGCCGACGCCCTCGCGCGGCTCCTCCAGCTGCGCGGCCACACGACCGACGTCGTCTATACCGGCAAAGGCGCCGAAAAGAAGGCGCTTCAATTCGAACCTGATGTCGTCGTGCTCGACATCGGCCTCCCCGATATCGACGGCTACGAGGTCGCTGAACGGCTCAAGAAGCACGATAAGCAGTACTACTTGATAGCGCTCACGGGCTATGGCCAGGCAGAGGACATCGCCAAGGCGCGCGCGGCCGGGTTCCATCGCCACCTCACGAAACCTGCGGGCTTCAAGGAGGTCGAGGGCGTCCTACGGCGCATACCCCGTTCCGCGAAGAAGTGGGATACGAAATAGAAAAGCGGCCGCTTGCGCGGCCGCTTCCTTTTACGCCGGTTATGCGTGCAGTTTGTAGCCGATGCCGCGCACGGTCTCGAGAATGCTCGGGGTCTGCCCCATGTCGAGCTTGCGGCGCAGGTTCTTCACGTGGACG
>DASTHB010000035.1:0-4238 GCA_035718415.1 Minisyncoccota bacterium
GAGCTACAGCGTTTCGACGCGGTAATCCGCCGGCGCTTCGCCGAGATACTTTTCAAGCGCGTCTCGCGAGAGCAGACCTTTTTGCGCACCTACTTCCTGGACGACGGCCATCGAATTCACCGGGCCCCAGAGGAGCGCGTCGCGGATTGATTTCCCGAGCGCGATAGCGGCGACGAAGGTCGACGTCATCGCGTCGCCGGCACCGGTGCGGTCATACGGCGGCTTCGTATCAGGGTACATGGGCACTTTGAGCGTCTCCGTTCCATCGGAGGAATACGCGCCGTGGGGGCCGTCCGTAATGAGGGCGATCTTCGGACCGAGCGCGCGCATCATCTCAAGAAGCTTTTTGATATCTTCTTCTTTCGTCTCGAGTATGCGCTGCGCCTCCTCCTTATTGCAGGCGACGATCTCCGTGGCGGCATAGAGCGACGCGAGCTTGTCCTTGCCCATCTTTATTTGGAACGTGCCCGGCTGGAAGGCGAGCTTCGTTTCCGGATGTTCCGAAAGCCATTTCGCGAGTTCTCCGTGGAATTGCTCTGACTTCTCGCCTGCCGAGGAGAGGTAGATCCATTTCGGCGCCTCGAAACCTTCCGGAATGACGTACGGATAGTCCTCATGGCGAATGAGAATGGTGCGCTCCGATTCGTACCAGAGGACGTAGTGATGGTTGGTCGGCACGCCGTCGTTCACGGCGATATATTTGGTCTCCACGCCTTCCTTCTTGAAGTACGCGATGATCTCTTCGCCGTTCCGGTCGGCGCCGACGTTCGACACGAAGGCGGACGTGAGGCCGAGACGCGCCGCCGCGACGGCCGCATTCGCCGCATTGCCGACTCCCGGCACGAGGACGGCGAACTCGTAGGGGATCTTATCGCCCCAGGTCATCGTGATGGTGCAATTCTCGTCATTAACGTCGCAGTTGACGCGCGCGTCCTTAAGCCGGATGAATTCGTCGACGGTAGTGTCGCCGATCGCAATGAAATCAGTCATGCGAAAAGTGTAGCATAGCGCTCGTTTCCGGCGATTTGGGAACCGCGTCATGTTCCGGCTGGAAAATGCGCTCGGCCTCGCCCACCCGGCTCCGGACGTTCCCAAATCGCCGGACTCTCGCTCTCATCGTGCTACACTTTTTTCATGAACGATATTGCGGAGCAGGCGCGCGCGCTTTTTGGCGCCGGTAAAGGCATCCTCGCCGCGGACGAAAGCGTGCACACGGCGACGGCGCGGCTCTCGTCATACGGCATCGCCACGGGACCGGAAATGCGGCGCAAATACCGCGATCTCTTTTTCGGAGCCGAGGGGGTGGAGCACTATCTTTCCGGCATCATCCTGTTCTCCGAGACGCTCCTTGAGAAGGGCGACGATAAGAAGCTCTTTCCGAAGTCGCTTTCAGAGCGGGGCATCGCTCCCGGGGTGAAAGTCGACCAGGGGACGGAACCCATCGCGTCGAGCCCGAAGGAACTCATCACGCAAGGACTTCTCGATCTTCCTAAGCGGCTCGCCGAGTATAAGAAGCAGGGCGCCGTCTTCACGAAGTGGCGCGCCGTCATACGCATCGACGGTGATGCATTGCCGACGAACGAAGCGCTCCACGAGAACGCGAAGCGGCTCGCGGCGTACGCGAAGGAGGTCCAAGCAGCGGGGATGGTGCCGATGGTGGAACCCGAAGTCCTTCTTGAGGGAAGCCATAGCCGTGTGCGTTCTGCCGCCGTCCTCAAAGAAACGCTCGGCACCCTGTTCTCGGTGCTCAAGGAACAATCGGTGGATCTGTCCGCGACCGTCCTCAAGACCGCGATGGCCCTCTCGGGCGCACAAAGCGGCAGGAAGGACACGCCCGAAGAGGTCGCGAAGGACACGGTTGCCGTACTCACGGAGTCCGTGCCGAAGCAGCTTGCGGGCATCGTATTTCTTTCGGGCGGACAGACGCCGGATCAAGCGACCGATAATCTTGCCGCCATAATGAAGGAAGCGAAGGCTGCCGGAGCGCCGTGGCCGCTTACCTTCAGTTATGCCCGCGCGCTCCAGGAGGAGGCGCTCGACATCTGGAAGGGAGAAGAGGGCAATGTGCCCGCCGCGCGGGCCGCTTTCACAGAGCGCCTCAAGAAGGTCTCCGCTGCCCTCGGCTGATTGCCTTTTCAGTCCCTTTCGGCTATAGTTTGCCGCATTATGCCTACGCTTGAAGTACAAAAGCGCCAGAAGGTCGGCGCCGGTAGCCCGGCGCTTCGCCGCTCGGGTTCCATCCCGGCCGTCGTCTATGGCGCCAAGCAGGAATCGACCCCTATTACCGTGAACGCGCGCGAATTCGAGCGCGTGTTCAAGGAAGCCGGCGAAGCGGCCATCGTCACGCTGAAAGGTCTCGGCACCGACTTGCCGACCCTGGTCCACGAAGTCGACGTTGATCCCGTCACGAACCGCCCGCGCCACATCGATTTCTATGCGGTCACGAAGGGTCAGAAAGTTGAAGTCGCCATCCCGCTCGAGTTCATCGGCACGTCCGAGGCCGTCGAGAAGGGGGCGAACCTGGTGAAGGTCATGCACGAGCTCACCGTCGAAGCCGATCCGATGAATCTCCCGCAGAACATCGAAGTCGACCTTTCCGTACTGAAGCAGCTCGGCGACCAGATACACGCGAGCGACCTCACGCTCCCGGCCGGCGTCACGCTCGCCGTCCCCGAAGAGGAGGTCGTCGCCCTCACGCAGGAAGTCGTCGAAGAGAAGGTCGAGGAAGTCGCTCCGGCAGACATCTCGTCCATCGAAGTCGAGAAGAAGGGCAAGGAGGAAGAGGCTGCCGCAGAAGGCGCGGCTCCCGCAGAAGCCAAAGAATAAGCCATCTTTCGGAGAAACGGCGCCCAAGAGGGCGCCGTTTCTGCTATACTGGGAGCCATGGTTCGAAAGGTCCTTGTAGGATTTCTTTTTGTTTTGATCGTGGTCGCCGGCGGGGCAGCCTTCACGAGAGGGACCGCGCGGGCCCAAGACCTTACCCCCGAAGAACGGGCGGCCCTTCAGGCCCAGCTCGATGAGCTCCAGAAGGAGATAGCCGAGCAGCAGCAGATCATCGCCGATACGCAGAACAAGAAGAAGAGCCTTCAGGGCGACGTCACGCTCCTCAATGCGCAGATAAAAGCGGCGCAGGCGAAGATAGATGCGAAGAACATCTTGATACGCCAGCTATCCGCGCAGATAGCGCAGAAGAACGTCGTCATCCGGCAGCTTTCCGACCGCATCGACCGGGGGCACGAGGCGCTCGCATCGCTTCTGCGGCAGGAAGCGCAGCTCGACTCGACATCCGTCGTCGTTGTCGCGCTCTCCGGAAAGAACCTCTCATCGTTCTTCGCGGACCTCGACGCATTCGTTTCCATTAAGTCGGACCTGCAAGCCCTTTTTAATGACATCCGCCACGCGAAGGATCAGACGGAGAAAGAAAAAGCCGACCTCGCGGCCGCGCAGGACAAGACGCTCGATGCGAAGTACGAGATCGAAGGGCAGAAGCAGCAGATAACGACCAATAAGACGCAGAAGCAACAGCTCCTCGCCATCACCGTGAACCAAGAGGCGCAGTACCAGAAAGTGCTGGCGGAACGGCAGGCGAGGGCGGCGGCCATCCGCGCCGCTTTGTTCCCGCTCCGCGACGCGGCGCCGATACAGTTCGAGGACGCGCTCAATTTCGCGAAGGAAGCGCAGGCGAAGACCGGCGTGCGGCCTGCGTTCATCCTCGCCATCCTCACGCAGGAATCGAATCTTGGAAAGAACGTGGGGCAGTGCTACCTCACTGATCCGTCGACCGGCGCCGGAACGACGAAGAGCGGGGCGACGTCGTTCCCGAACGTGATGGCGCCTTCGCGCGACGTGCCGCCGTTCGTCGACCTCGGGCGGCGCCTCGGGTACGATCCGCTGCGGCAAGTGGTGTCGTGCCCCATACCGAGCGCGGGCGGATGGGGAGGCGCGATGGGTCCTGCTCAGTTCATTCCGTCCACCTGGAGCTTGTACGAATCGCGCACCGCTTCGGTCACGGGCCACAGCGTTCCCAATCCGTGGTCCGCGGAGGATGCTATAGCCGCGATGTCGCTCTACCTTTCCGATCTCGGCGCGGGCGCGGGCGGCTACACGGCCGAGTTCCGCGCGGCGGCTAAGTACTATGCCGGCGCGTCGTGGAACACGCGCGCGGGCAGGGGATACGGCAACAGCGTGATGGCGCTCGCCGCCTCCATCCAGTCGAACATCGACTTCCTCGCGAGCAA
>DASTHB010000036.1:0-3864 GCA_035718415.1 Minisyncoccota bacterium
CTTCATAAAAGAAAAACCGCCCATATGGGCGGTTTTTCTTTTATGAAGGAATGATGAGTTTTCAGTGTTGCGTTCCACCGCCGTGCCCATTAAACTTTCATGTAGACAGTACCCGCAACCAGAGATCTCCATTAAAAACCCGTAGTAGTCCGCGTAGGGTTCGCGTCACAGCGCAGGTTGCAAGGAGCGTGCTGGCCTCCAAAGCCAGCTGCATCCGAACGAGTCAGGGCTCCGGTCATGACCCAATGCGTTCGCTCTATATACCCGCACTCTCGCCTTATAACCCTCTCATTCCCCATGGTCGCTCCGGCGGCCATTTTCTTTTGTGAATGAAAAAGCCGCCCTTCGGGCGGCTGTTCCACTGAGAAGCGTTCTTAGACTTGCGGAGCGACGTCGCGTCCGGAGGCCGTGTGTCCGAGCGTTTCGCCGAGCCACGCGGTCGCGATCGCGCCTATCGCGAGCAGGATATCCCGGATGGCGATGTCGAGATACCCGCCGATCATGAGCAGGTTGATGCTGATCAAGATGAGCCAAACCGCAGATATGTAGGAAGCCAGGACCGTAAAGCGCGTAAAGACGAGAACGGCGACGACGACTTCGATGATGCCGATAAGGAGGAGGAACGTGTGCTGGCTCATGGGCAGCATCGCCGCGACGAAGGGACTGATATATTTCGGCCAAAAGACGATGATATTCGTTCCCAATATCTTATCGAGGCCCGCGAGCAGGACGACGAGGCCATAGGAATAGCGCATCAGTTTCCAGGAGCGGGTGATTCGTGCATGAGTATCCATAACGGTACTGCGGTTATAAGGTTAAAACAGTTTAATAACGGTTAAAGTATATCGGACGCGATTCGACTGTCAACACAGAGGAAGCGGCGATCCCTTCGACCGGGTATACTAAAGCCCGGGGTTGGGGGACATGCATCGACAACATGCATATCCTCTGGTGGAAAGTTCCGTTGCGGAGAACGGGCGGCCTCCAAGACCGTCCAGCTCCACCGGCTTCGGCCGCGGCTCTTCGGTTCCTAGCATCGTACTTTTTTACCTTCTATGGCTGCCAGTTACGGCAGCCATATTTTTTACAACGCCACGAAAATCGGCGCTGCGTCACGGGAGCGAGCGGACAGCCTCCCCTGTGTAAGCCGTAGTCGGAGCTCGCCTTTTACATCGCCTACGACACATCGCCGAGCATAGGAATGGCGAGGCGCCGCCGCCTCGACTCGCCCTTGAAGAGCGTCTCGGTCCGTTTCGCCCGGTCCCCGCGGTCGCCCTCGTGCGCGGCATGCGCCATCGCCTCGAAGCTCGAGCCCAAGTACACGACGTGCTTGCCGTATTTCGCTGCGAGCTCGTCGGTGCTTTTGAATACGCGCTTGATGCCTTCGGACCGCTCCACCGTGCCGAAGAGATCGAGCTGGGCCGTGCCTTCCTCGGCGAGGTCCGCGAGCGTGACGCCGGTCGCGCGGTAGCGCACGCCTTTCTTGAACGTGCGGCGGAAGTACGGCTCGACCTCGCGGAGCACATCCACCGGATTGTTCGTCGGGAAGGGAAGCTTCACTTCGTAGCCGTGATAGCGGAAGTCCTGCGTCTTGAGGAAGAAGAACGCGAGCGGCGATGAGAGGTTCCAGCGCCGCGCCTTGATGCACGCGTTCTCGACGTTCTTCGAGAGCTGGGCATAGACGAAGGCGGCATCCGTCGACGGCGGCGTGAATGTCTTGGTCTTGCTTATCGACTGGTACGTCTGCCGGCCTGTGAGATCGAGCTCGTTCGCCACGACGCCGTTCAATTCCATCCAGGTCTCCACATACGGCTTCGCTACGTGCGCGCGCACCCATGCTTCGTCCTTCCGCGCGAAGTCGAGCGCGGTGCGCACGCCGAAAGAAGCGAGGAGCGCGGACGTCTGCGGGCCGATGCCCCACACGGCGCTCGCGGCCAGCTTCGCGAGATAGAGAGGCGCATCGCGGAGCGGGATGACGGTGAGACCGGACGGCTTCTTCCATTTCGAACCTATCTTCGAGAGCGTCTTCGTCGCGGAGACGCCGACCGAGAACGTCATGCCGAGCTCGCGGTCGAGGTCGGCCTTGATGCTCGCGGCGAGCTCGGGATACGGCCGGTGGAACCGGCTGCGGAGCCCCGTGAGGTCGGCGAAGCATTCGTCGATGCTGTACTCCTCGACCGCGTTCGTGTATCGGCGCACGATGGCGTACATCCGTTCGGAGAAGAGAGAGTACGTCTCGTAGTCGGACGGCAGGATGACGGCATCGGGGCACACCTTCTTCACTTCGGAGAGGATCATGCCGCGCTTCACGCCGCGCGCCTTCGCTTCGTACGTCGCCGCCGATACGATGCCGCGCTCCTTGCCGGTCACGACGGGCTTCCCGCGGAGCGACGGGTCCTTCGCGACTTCGCAGGCGGCGAAGAACGAGTCGCCGTCGATGTGCAGGATGGCGCGCGGGAACGAACGGACGGAGCCCCAGGTCATACCCTGTAGTAGAATTTCAACTCACTGAATTTTTCGGCGTTCATATAGATATTCTTTCAATCTTCGTTTTAGTAATCGCTCACCCTGTGTTGTCTTGAGATACTGTTCTCGTCGCAGTGCATCCTTTTCGTTCGTACAAGCCTCGTAATACACGAGATGCCACGGCCGATAAGATTTAGTCGAAAAATTCAGTCCGTGATTATGTTCTCGCAAACGACGCGTGAGGTCGGTAGTAAACCCGGTATAGAGTTTCTCGTTTTTGTCATTTGCCAGTACGTAGGTGTAGAACATAATCAAGTTGAAATTTCACTACAGGGTCAGTACTTCCGCACGACCGCGGTGACGACGGCTTCGACCATGAGCCGGTCTTTCGCGTAGATGGGTTTGTACTTCGCGTTCGCGGGCTCGAGGTAGTACGTATCGCGGGCTTTGCGCAGATACTTGAGCGTGTACTCGCCGTCGACGGAGGCGACGACGATCTGTCCGGGCTTGTAGGTCTGGCGGCGTTCCACGATGACCATGTCGCCGTCCTGGATGCCGGCGTCTATCATCGAATCGCCTTTCACACGGAGGATGTAGCTCGATTCCTTGTTCGGCGTGAGGTATTCGTCGAAGTCCATGACGTCGAGGAGCTCCTCTTCCGCCGCGGAAGGGAAGCCGGCTTCGACGAGGCCGAGGAGCCGTGCGCCGCCCGCGAGATTCCCGGGAAGGAGACGGCCCGTCCGGTCCTTCGCGATGACACCCGCCTCGAGAAGTTTCTCGATCGCGTAGCGGGCGGCGCCTTTCGACTGGTAGCCGAGAAGCTTCATCGCTTCGGCGTAGGAGGGCATGCGGCGGCGCGTGCGATAGAACTGGGCGAGTTTTTCCGCGGGCTTTTCCATAGGGAAAGTATATTAGTACGAACGTACTAAAGCAAGCGTGAAGCCGAGGATAGCCATATATTGCGATTCTCCCGAGAGGATCGTAGAGTGCGGACAGCTAAGAACCTTAGAGAGCAGGGGACATGAAGCCCGAATATTGGGGTGCGCTTGCGCTCGCGTTATTTGCGCTGGCGTATCTGCTCCACCGGATCGACGCGAAGAAGGCATGGAGGCGCCGCCAGTCCGCCGCGATCGTCGAAGTGCATACGACGCGCGAATGGGCGTCAGATGCGGGCAGCGCCGTGAAAACGGATCCATACCTCCTGCACCGCAAATACGAAATCCGCGGCTCGCGCGGCGAGAAAGTTCTGGTCGACACCTGGGCGACCTTTCTTTCGGCAGAAGAAAAGATGTTCGAATGCATCAAGCAAGAGGTGGACGCCATGGAGTTCCGGGTGCGCATCCCGTAGCACAAAACGCCCGCGGCGGTCCTTTCGGACCGCCGCGTTTTCTTTTCCCG
>DASTHB010000037.1:0-2475 GCA_035718415.1 Minisyncoccota bacterium
AGCTCGTCGGCGACCCAGCGGCGACGTATGACGCTATCGCGGCCCTCCCGTCCGCGTCCGTCATGCCGCGCGACGCATTCCTCGCGGCGGCTGAGAAGAAGAACCAAACGTACATCGAAGTGGCGCATCATCTTTCCGATGCCGACGGCCGCACGCTTGCCGCAAAGAAGCTGGCAGGGCTCCAGGTGCTCAAGGAGCGATGGCGCTATTATCCGGGAGATTCGCTCGCGTCGCAGACCATCGGCATCGTGACATACGGTTCTGGTGATGATCTGTCCGGACAGACCGGTCTTGAACGCGTGTATGACACGGCTCTCTCGCGTTCCGGCGACAATCTGTATAAGAATTTCTTCGCGCAATTATTCTCGAACGTCGGCAATCTGCTCGTATCGCCGCAGGATGCGCACGAAGGCGATCTCGTCACGTCGATAGAGCCGGAGGTACAGACGAGGCTCGAAAGTGACCTGGCTCGCGTGAACGAGCGGTACGGCAGCCGCAGTTCCGGCGGCATCATCATGGACCCGTCGACCGGCGAGATCATCGCCATAGCATCGTACCCGACATATGACGGCAACGAGCTCTCGAACGTCGATCCGGTCCTTCTCGGCAATCCGCTCGTCGAGCACGTGTACGAGTTCGGCTCGATCATGAAGCCGCTCACCATGACGTCCGGCCTTGATGCCGGCGTCATCACGCCTGCGACGACGTACAACGACACCGGATGCATCACGGTCAATACCAAGAAGATCTGTAATTGGGACGGAAAGCCGCGCGGCATTATTCCTATGGAAGAAGTCATCAAGCAGTCCCTTAACGTGGGAGCCGCCTGGATAGCGACCGAACTCGGCCAGGAGAAGTTCCGCGACTACTTCACGAGGCTCTTCGGCCAGAAGACGGGCATCGACCTGCCGAGCGAGAGCCGCTCGCTCATCGGCAACCTCTCGAGGCCGGAGCAGATCAACTTCGACACGGCATCCTACGGACAGGGCATTGCCGTGACTCCCGTCCAGATGATCCGCGCGCTCGGCGCCATCGCGAACCACGGGCTCATGGTCGAGCCGCACATCGTCCGTTCCGTAGCGCTCAATTCCGGTATCACCAGGACCATCGAGACCGGCGACCCCACGCGCGTGTTCTCGGCCGATGCCGCTCGGGAAACGACGGCGATGATGACCGCCATGGTCGATGAGAAGCTTGCCGGCGGCAAAGCGAAGATACCGACGATGTCGGTTGCGGCGAAGACGGGCACGGCCCAGCTCACTGACGGCCACGGCGGCTACTTTACGGATCGGTTCTTCCACTCGTTCACTGGTTTCTTCCCGTCGTACAATCCACGATTCATCATCCTGCTGTACACGAACGATCCGAAGGGCGTGACGTACGCATCGGAGACGCTCGATGATACGTTCCTTGACCTCGTGCATTTCTTGATCGATTATTATCAGATTCCGCCTGACCGCGGCGTTCCCGCACAAAACTGAATATGTTGAAACGCATCTTTCGCTTTTTTCTCGTTCCCATGCTCGCGTTCTTTGCGCGCGCCGTCATCCGGCGCTATCGCCCGAAGGTCGTAATGATAACGGGATCGGTGGGGAAGACTTCGACCAAAGATGCGGTCGCGGCTGTTCTCGGCAGCCGCTATTTCATACGGAAGAGCGAGAAGAGTTTCAATAGCGAATTCGGCGTGCCGTTCACCATACTCGGGGTGCAGAATCCCTGGAACAACCCGTTCGCGTGGCTATCGGTCATCGGAAGCGCCTTTGCGCTCATGTTCCTGCCGAACCATTACCCGACGCTTCTCGTGCTCGAGACCGGCGCTGACCGGCCGGGCGATCTCGCGCGTATATTGAAGATCGCGACGCCGGACGCGGTCGTGGTGACGCGCCTGCCGGACATTCCTGTGCATGTGGAGGCCTACCCATCGCCAGAGGCCGTGCAAGAGGAGGAATTCTCGCCGGCGCTCGCGCTCGCGCCGGGGGCGCCGCTCATCGTATCCGCCGATGACGGTTACTCGCTTTCGAGCGCTGCGCGCACGCAAGCGACGGTGTATACGTATGGCACGAGCGAGGGTGCGCAAGTTCGGCTCACTGACACAAGCTTCTGCGAAGAGGAAGGGAAGATAGGCGGCATGTGCGCCAATGTCACGTGCGGAAATGAGAGCGGCGTCGCGCGAGTGCGCGGTTCTGTCGGCGCGGTGCAGATGTTGCCGGTTGCGGCCGCGCTCGCAACGGCGAAAGCGTTCGATATTTCGCTTAAAGACGCCATCACCGCGCTCGATGCCTATGTCCCGCCTGCAGGCCGCGGACGACTCCTCGCCGGTAAGAAGGGTTCAGTCATCATCGATGATACGTATAATGCATCGCCGGCGGCTGTTGAAGAGGCTCTCAAGACCCTCGCATCGTTCCCGAAGGCGGTCCGCCGTATCGCCGTCCTTGGTGACATGCTCGAGCTCGGCCGCTACTCCGTCATGGAGCA
>DASTHB010000038.1:0-3430 GCA_035718415.1 Minisyncoccota bacterium
GCGTAGGTCAGCATCACCTTGCGGACGAAGAAATGGTCGAAGCCGAACCGTTCCGTGAGGTACGGATTGTAGATCTGCATGTTCGGCAGGTTGATGTTGAGGCCGACCGAAGCGCCGCCAGACTGGAATGCGCCCTTGTTCGCCGCTTGCATGATGCCGGCGGAGCCTCCCGTGATTATGGCGAATCCTTTCTTCGAAAGCAGTTCTGCGAGTTCGGTCGCGTTCTTGTACATCGCATGATCGAGCGATGCTCGCGCGCTGCCGAAGAACGATGCAGCGAGCCCATAGCGGCGAATGATGTCGAAGCCCTCGATGAACTCCGACATTATCTTGAATACGCGCCATGATTCTATCTTGCGCGGCTTGCACACCATGAGCGGACGCTCCTCCGGAACGGTCAGGTGACCTTCCTGGACCGCCTCGATGAGGCGGCTGGCCGTGTTCTTCTGTGCAGGAGCGTTTGCGCCCGGCACTGAGCGGACAAGGTCCTCGTTCATAGCACAATTTTAGCAGACTATTGCGTGCTGCAATTTTGCGCCGCTGAATAACCTGCAGCCTCGGCGGCTGCCGATGACACGAACCATATCTTGCTGGCCACAGATAAGCGCGCAGCGGATGGACAGTCCGGCCGGTAGTACTTCGTGCCGTTTTTCGAAGCCACCACCTGTCCCGGCGCGCCGTTCTCGGAGGCAGGGGAGACGGTCACGCTACTGGGACTCGCCTTCCCTGCCTCGTTACCTGCCAGATATCCGAGCGTGAATGACAGGACGCAGGAAAGGACAAATACCGATAATAGCAAGGCGTCCCGCGGTATTTTAGCGGCCAGCGCTTTGCATTTCTGCCGCGCTTCTGCTATAGTCATACGGCTAATCATACGGTAAATATATGGCATCAACCAAGGCTGGAGGCACAGCGAAAAACCTCACCGATTCAAATCCGAAGTACCTCGGCGTCAAGCTCGCCGACGGCGCCTCTGCCCGCCCGGGCATGGTCATCGTCCGCCAGCGCGGCACGAAGATCGAAGGCGGAAAGAACGTGAAGGTCGCGAAGGACCACACCATCTTCGCTATGGCGGAAGGAAAGGTCTCGTTCCGCGACCGACGCAAGACGACCTTCACCGGCCACACGGTGACGAAGAAAGTAGTCGACGTCCTCTAGATCGACGAAACAAAAGCCGCTCCGAGAGGAGCGGCTTTTGTTTTCAACGTGCGTCGTGCGCAATATTATTCCGCTTCGACGATTATCTTGAACTTGCCGAACGCCTCGCCGGAGGCGACGGGGACATCGAACTCACCGAGCTCCTTGATGGGCTTCTCGAGCTTGATGGAGTCCGCGGGGAGGTCGACACCGGCCTCGCGCTTTGCCGCTTCGACGATCTCCGACTCCCCTATCGCGTTATACAGATGGCCCTTCTCGTTCGCCTTCGCCTTTACGACGATGCGTGCTTCCGCGAGCGACGAAAGGTTCTGCGCAATGAGCTGCGCCTGTACGGCTGCACGCTCATCCGACTTCTTCTTATATTGCTCCGCCTCTTTGAGCGCGCCTCCCGTCGCGGACACGGCGAGCTTCTTCGGTATCAGATAATTGAGCGCATATCCGTCCGATGTGGATATGGTCTCATGAGCGCGTCCCACGCCCTTTACGTCTTTCGTCAGGATTACTTTCATATGCCGAGAGTACTGGAAAGCGAGCGGAACCGCAAGACACCGGTAAAAGTCCGTATGTAGGCTATAAAACTACTTGCCGGTCGTGAGGAACTCGACGGCGCGGTCCATCTGCGGGTCCTTCTTCGCCGCGGCGTCCGCGGGTGTGAATGGCACGGTGATGTCCGGCGTGATGCCGTTCCCCATGATCCATGTGCCGGACGGCGTTATCCAGCGCGCCACCGTGACTTTGAGCGAGCCGCCATCGAGCGCGAGGAGGGTCTGAACGGAGCCCTTGCCGAAGGACTTCGTACCTATCAGGGTCGCTGCGTGATTATCCTTCAATGCTCCGGCGAGGATTTCCGAGGCCGAGGCCGAGCCGCCATCGATGAGTACGACTACTTTCGTTCCGGGCGGGACGTCATTGCCGCCCTGGCTCGTATGGACTTGATTCGGCTCTTTGCCGCCGAAGTCCTCGGTGACGATCTCCTTGCCCGGCGCGAGGAAATGGCTCGCGACCTCCACAGCCGCATCAAGATAACCGCCGGGATTGCCGCGAAGGTCGATGACGAGCTTGTGAGCGCCGGAATTCTTGAACCGCGTGAACGCCTGGTCGAAGAGGTCCGCGGAATTGCTCGTGAATTCGTAGAGCGCGATGTGATACACGCCGCTTTTCGCATCAATGCCGTCCTCGGTCTCCGGCACCTGAATAGTGTCGCGGACGACCTTGATGGTCATCGTCTTGCCTGCGCGCACGACTGTGAATATGACCGTGGTGCCCGCCGGGCCGCGGATCTCGCTCACGGCTTTCTCGACGGAGATGCCGTCGGTCGATCTGCCATCGATGGCGACGATCTGATCGCCGGCGCGTATCCCCGCCGCCATTGCCGGCGTGCCCTTCAGGGGCGCCACGACGGTCAGGACGCTGTCCTTGATGTCTATTTCCATGCCGACTCCCGCGAAGCTGCCGGAGATCGTCTCGTTGAACGCCTTTGATTCTTCGGGCGGGAGGAACACTGTGTACGGGTCGCCATAGGCGGCCGCGAGGCCTTGTATCGCGCCGTACACCTTCTCCTTGGTCGTCGGCAGAGTGGAAGATGCGTGCGTGACCACATAGTTCTCGTTCAAGGCGTTCCACGCCTTCCAGAACGGTGAGAGGTCCGCCGAAGAGTCGACCGTGGCATCGAGCCCGTCGCCGAGAAGCGGGATGTGGCTTACGACGGAACGAGCGTCGCCGTTACCGGCGCCGACGGCGATACCGACGCCGAAGGCGACGGCCGCAACGAGCGCGAGCGTGATCGCGCGCGCGGCGAGGCCCGTTCCGCGATCAAGTGATCTCAATTCCATTTGTCGAAGTATATCATTCTGCCCGTGGATTCCGCATCAACCGGACGTCGATGCATGGTATTCTCGAATCATGGTCTTTCGGCATGCATACCACGGCGGCGTGTGGGTCGATCTCGAACAGCCGAGCGAAGAAGAGATACGCGCCGTCGCGCAGGAATTCGGCATCAGCGAACGCATCGAGAAGGAACTCCTTTCTCCTACTCCCGTGCCGCTCGTCGCCGTCGATCGCGACCTGACCCTCCTCATACTCCATTTCCCCGCGCACAAGGACGAAGGCGAGGACGACAATCAGGAGGTCGATTTCATCGTCGGCAAGCGGTTCATCATTACGGTGCGATACGAGGTGGTCGCCCCCCTCTACCACCTCAAGAAGCTCCTCGAGACGCGCGACCTCGTGGGCGCCGAGGACTCGCTCACGACCGAGATGCTCATAGAGATAC
>DASTHB010000039.1:0-5097 GCA_035718415.1 Minisyncoccota bacterium
GGCGATGCCTCCTTCTTGCGTAGCGATGACGGGAATACCCGCCGCCATGGCCTCGATGAAGGAGATGCCCATGCCTTCGGAGCGCGACGGGCGTATGAAAATGTCGCACGCCGAAAGCGCGAGCGGCAGGTCCGCGTGATCAAGGTGTCCCATGAAGCGCGCGCGTTCGGCGACGCCGCACTCTTCGGCGAGATGCCGCAGTTTCGTTTCGTCCGGGCCGATACCGTAGATGAGGAACTGCAAGTTCTTCGGGAGCGATGCGAGCGCGCGAATGACGTCGTCGACGGCGTTCTTATGCACGAGACGCGATGTCGTGACAAGGAAGATGTCTCCCTCCTTTTTACCGAGTTTCTCTTTCATCGCCTGCACGGATTCTCGAGGGTACGTCCTGGTGAAGCGTTCCACGTCAACGCCGTTCGGTATGAGCTCGGGCGTGCCGCGATAGCCCAGGCGCGCGGCCCATGCGGACAAGTATGACGATATGGCCGTGAGGGCCGCAGCGTTCCGGAAGCCGCGCGTGAGGAGAGGCCGCACGAGCGCGATGCGCTTTCTGCCGTAGACATGCTCGAACGGATCACCTTCTTGGAGCGTTATGGCGTACGGTATGGGAAGGTCCGCAAGCGCTATCGGAAGCGCCATGTACGCCATCATCGCCCATGCCGCATCGAAGGGGTGCTGCCTGTGCAGCCGTCGAGCGGCGAGCGCCGCGAGCGGGACGAAAAGCATCTTGGAGATGTACGAACGGCCGCGTCCGATGCGGTGCACGACGATATTGCCGAGCTTCTCTTCGGCAGGGGCGCCGCCCATATCGAGCGTAAGCATATGGAACTCAGTGTCCGACAGGCGATCGGTTATCTCTTTGATGGCCACTTCCGCGCCGCCGACGTGCGGAAAATACGCGAGCGAAAAAATGAGGACGCGCTTCATGTCGTGATCTCCTCTCTATAGTCAGACAGCCAACGCTCGGCCGCGCCGCCGGTTACCAGGATGAGCTTCCCCATAAGGATGTGTTACAGCAGTATAAACGCTCCGCCGGCGAGCGCCATGATGCCGAGGAATGACAGGGTCCACGGGGAGCGCAAAAGGCCGGGAAGGCCCTTTTTTGGCTCTTCCGGCCGTGTGTCAGCCGGTAATGATGCCCCCGCGGCTGCGAGTCCTGTCGCCGCCGCGGGGGCGCTACCTGGCGTGATTTGATCATGCGCCGAACCGCTTATGCTGATATGTTCTCGTTCCTCGGCAGGCGCGACCTGGAGAGGTTCCTCCGCGGCGGTCTGCACTAGATAAGAACCCGTCGCTGCCGGTTCAGGTTTCGCATCTGCGGGGAACCGCATCGCGATGGCTCCGTCCGGGTACGTGATGGCGGCTTCGAGAGAGAACGGCAGATTCGTGACGGCATAGGGGAACAGGACGCTCGTGCGCGGCAGAAGGATGGTGCCGTCCGGCACGCGGAACATGCCGGTTCCGGACAGTATCCGCCACCCCGACAGATCGAGACGATCATCGCCGTCGTTCGCTATCGTGATGCCGTCGCCCGAGACAGATGCGATATGCATAGCGATGTTCCGCACGTCCACGATGAGTTCGCCGCGCGCTTTTGCCTGGCCATCCGTTGCGGTCACGGTGATGAGATAGGTACCGGGGAAACGATACACCTTCGCGGTCTCAGTCCCTGTGCCGAACGAGCCATCGCCGAAACTCCATGTTATCTGCGCGGTCGGGTCCGCCGCGCCTTTCGCGCGCACGACGGCGGATGCTTGATACGGGACGTTCAGGTACGCGTGCGGGGAGCCGGTCACGGCGAGCGTGAGCTCGGTAGGCGGAGGTACGTACGTCGCTCCGCGACTCGGCGGCGTCGACGAAGCGCTGTCCGTTTGCACGGGAGCCGAGGGCGTTGGCCCGACCGTGATGAGCGGCGCGATCTGCGCATAGGTGCTCGGCCCGATGCCGCTTACGTTCTGTATGTCCGAAATAGAAGCGAACGGGCCATGGGTCGTCCGATACTCGATGATGCGTTCGGCGTAGGTCGGACCGATGCCAGGAAGCGTGTCGAGGAGCGTTGCGTCCGCAGTATTGATATTGATGAGCTCGGAAGCGAGCGACAGGGCTGGCACGAGAAGGAGAAGGAGGAGCGTGCCGGCCGTTCTCATGGTCACTCCTCGCCCTTGAGGACGCTTCGCAGCCGTTCTTCCGATATTTCGTACGGCCGCGCCCCTTGCTCGGGCCGCGTGTCGCGGGACTTCTCGACGGGCTTCGGGGACTCGGGCGCGGGCGCGCTTCGCGCGAGAACGTCCGCGAGCGTGCCCTTCAGCGTCTGTTTCTGCGTAGACGCTTTATGCTCCCGTTCCGCTCCTTCTTTCGCCGTCATCGTCCGCAGTATGGCCTTCAAGTCGTCCGCGCTTTTCGTCGGCGTCGGCCGTTCCTCTTCTTTCCGCGGTTGGTAATGCGGCGTCGGCGTCGGCCGTTCCTCTTCTTTCCGCGGCTGGTAATGCGGCGTCGACGCCTGCTCTGCGCGATGCGGCGCCTCATGCCGCGGACGTTCGGAGCGCTGGAACTTCCGTTCGGGTTCGGCGGGACCCGCCGTCGAGGAGAGTTCGTCGAGGATATGCTGTTCTATCTCCTGTCGCGGCGTCGTGAACAGTTCACGCGAGGAAGCGACGACTCCGTCCCGGAACGAGCTCGGCGGCGGCTCTATGGGCGGGATGGTGACCGCGGAGAACGGAGCGCTTCCGACGCCGTCGATCATGAGGGTCATATAGACCTGGCGGCGGTCGAGCGTGACGATATCTTCTTTCGTGAATCGCGGTGCGAATATCGGCTCAAGCACTTCGGCATCAAAGGGTCCCACGCGGAATACGACGGTGGTGCCGACGTTGCCGAACACGGCGTCGCGGACTTCCTCCTCCATCTGCTCGATGTACTGGTGCGCGATGACGAGATTCAATTTGTATTTGCGGGACTCGGACAATATCTCCGCGAACGTCTGGTTCGCGAAGTTCTGGAATTCGTCGACGTAGAAATAGAAGTGCGGGAGCGATGCCAAGTCCGGAGCCGAGAGATTGGCGCGGCTCATGGCGGCGAGGAAGATGCGCGTCGTGAGCATTGATCCGAGAAGGCGCATGTTCGTTTCTCCGACGAGTCCCTTCGAGAGGTTGATGATGAGGATCTTTTTCTGGTCCATCATCTCGCGGATATCGAATGAGGACTTCGACTGGCCGATGATGTTGCGGATCAGCGGGTTGCCCGTGAATTGACCGACCTTGTTCTGGATGGCCGGCGTCGCTTCCTGCGTGTAGCGGTCCGTATATACGGCGTATTCCTTGGTCCAGAAATCCTTTACGACCGGGTCTTTGACGTTCTCCACGACTTTCTTGCGATATTCCTTGTCCGTATACATGCGGTTCACGCCGAGCAGGGTCGCACCGGGGTACTCGAGCAGGGCGAGGAGCGTATTCGTGAGGATGTACTCCATGCGCGAGCTCCACGCGTCCACCCATATCTTCTTGAACGTCGCCATGAGGCCGGAGACGACGAGGTGCCGCTTGTCGTAACCGACGTCTTCCATCACATTGAACGCGATGGGATGATCGAGGTCGAACGGCGCGAAATAGACGACATCCTTGATGCGGTGCTCGGGAATGTAATCCAGGAGGCGTTCCACCGTTCCGCCGTGCGGATCGATGAAGGCGAGCCCTTCCCCGTTCCGGATATCCTGGATGGCCATGTTCTCGAGCAAGGTCGACTTGCCCATGCCCGTCTTACCGATGACGTACATGTGGCGGTCACGGTCCTTGCTCTTTATGCCGAACGGCACGTATTTACCCCGCGAGTCGGTCGCGGCAAAATAGGTGACGCGCTCCGGATTTTCCATTTGCGTAGAGTATACCCCGTGAGATATGCCGATGCGAGACTGCTGCACACACGAGCTGTACTATCTCATGGGGTATAGCAAAATCCCGCTTTCGCGGGACCTTGAGTGCGCTATATGGGTGAAATGCTTTGCGGGGGCTCCGGTAGCGCAGGCTCCCTGCCCTCGGCAGGTTCAACGGGCGCATGAAGCTTCCTCGATTCCTCGGCGCGCATGGAGAGCGCGATGCCGAGGATCACGGCGCCGAACGCTATCTGGAGCAGTGTGCGAAGCGCGATCGGAAGGCCCGAGAACGGGTCGAGCATGACGAGAAGTCCGAAGACGATAAGCGTATTGATACGGGACATTGCGCGATGCATGGGAAAGAGTATACCCCGTAGTAGATTTTGGCGAAAGGCATTCCTGCGCTCTGCGCATCGCCAAAATTCACTACAGGGTATATCAGGCTTCAATAATGGCAACGAATTCGCCGCGCACGGTGTCAGCATGGGCGGTGAAATGCTCGAGGAGCTCGGCGGGCGAGCCCGAAAGCATCTCTTCGTGCATCTTCGTGAGCTCGCGCGCGATCGTGATGCGGCGTATTTCGAGCTCGCCCAGTTCCGCGAGCAGTTTTTGTATACGGTGCGGCGACTCGTACACCACGACAGGCAGTTCGCTTTCCTTGATTTTCCGGAGCGCGGTCTGCCGGCCTTTCTTGTGCGGCAGAAATCCGAGGAATAGGAATTCGCCGGACGCAAGTCCCGCGATGGAGAGTGCGGCCGTCAGGGCCGAAGCGCCCGGAATAGCCTCGATAACCGCCTCCGGATACTTCGCTCGGACCGCAGCGACGAGCCGCGCGCCCGGATCGCTTATGCCGGGCGTACCGGCGTCGGAAACGAAAGCCAGGCGCTCGCCTTCCTGGAGCCGCCCGATGACCTCATCGGCCTTCTTCGTTTCCGTCACCGCATCGAGCCGCGCGAGCGGTTTCTTTATCTCGTACTTGGCGAGTAGCTTCGAGATGACGCGCGTATCCTCCGCATAAATGACATCCGCTTCCTTGAGCGTGCGGAGCGCCCGGAGGGTGATGTCCTCCATATTCCCTATTGGGGTTGCGACGACGGAGAGGGTTCCCATATCAGCTGGTTACGAGCCGGTCCGCGACCTTGTAAATGTCGCCCGCGCCCATGGTCATGATGGTGTCGCCGGGGCCTGCTTGCCTGAGTTCCTCCTCTATGGCCTCAAAGCCGAGTGCC
>DASTHB010000040.1:0-3480 GCA_035718415.1 Minisyncoccota bacterium
GCGTTTCCTCCCGCGAGAATGGCGTGGGTCACGGGAGCATGCACGCCGTCCCGCGCGGCGTGCTCCTGCCAATACACGAGGCGTTGCGCTATCTCATCGCGTATGGCGGACACCGTGGAGAGCATCGACGCGATGTAATCCTCGTTCCCGGGGGAAGGAACGATGCCGCGCTCCGCCTTCACTTTGCGCGCCTCCGCTTCCGTCACGCCGAAATGCTTCTGCACGGCGAGCGTGAGCGCGTGCCCGCCGATGCCGATCGTCGCGGCGAATCGCGGGATCCGTGCAGTCACGAAGGCGAGCTTCGTCGTCGTCTTCCCCACGTCGATGAGAAGCGTAGTCGACGTGTCCCCGACAGGGAGAAGGGCGCGCGCCATCGAGTACGTTTCTCCTTCAAGCGCTCGGACGACGATGCCGGCCTCGTCGAACGCGGAGAGCGTGTCCTCGACGATGCGGCGCGCGAACGCGACGCCCGAGATGCGCGTGGCGCCGCGTTCATCCTTGCCGACCTCGATGATGTCGAACGCGGCTTCCGCAGGAGGAAGCGGCACGAGTTCCTCGAGATGCTGCTCGACCGCGAGCCGCCACTCCGCCCTATTCTTGCCCTCGACGGTCGTCTCGAAGAGATAGGACTTCGATTCGGGCAGTGCGACGTTGGCGGCGGTGATGCCCGCGGCTTGCGCGGCTTCCTTTATCGCGGCGACGACCGCGGCGCGGTCCACTATCTCGCCTTCGGCGTACCCGCCCGAATCAAGACGGGACTGCGCATAGGATTCAAGCGTGAGACCGTGCCGACCGAGGTCAAGATGGGCGGCTTTCACGCCGCTTGTCGAAAGGTCGATGCCCGAGAGCGGGGGCGCGATGAATTCTGGCGGCGCGAACGCGGCGCGCAATCGGTCGCGGAATGCAGAAACCATGCTGTCAGTATACCGCGTGAGGTACAACGTTATGAGACATCGGCGAAAGAATTGTGTGAGTTACCTCACCGCGCATACCATGCCGGTCTTCAAGACGTCCCCCTTAGTGTGCGCTCGTGCCCGGCGGAACGTCGCGATCGGGCTCCATGAACGCAAACGTATCGTCGGAACCGACGGCGAAGAGCATGCCGTTCGATTCGATCCCGCGGATGACGCGCGGTTCGAGATTCGTGACGAACGCAAGCTGTCGTCCGACGAGCGATTCCGGCTCGGGCACATAGCGCGCGATGCCTGAAACGATCTGTCGCGGCCCTGCCTCTTCGCCGAAGTCGACCATGAGCTTGAGGAGCTTGTCCGTATCGGGAACGCGTTCGGCAGAACGTACCGTGCCGACGGCTACATCTATTTTCGAGAAATCGTCCAGGGTGATGCGCTCTTTATTCATGATCGCTTTTTGAGAGGTAGCTCGTAAGGATGAGGGCGGCCGCGGACGCATCGACGTTCTTCCGGGACTTTGGAGCGCGCGTCTTCGGTTGTTTCGACGGGGAGCGACGAGCTTCCTGTGTCGTGTACGTCTCCGGCTCGAAAACGACCGGGACGCCGGTGCGCTCCGAAAGCGCCCGGCCGAGCGCTTGCGCGTCTTGCGCGATAGGGTTGTCTGAACCGTCGAGATTCTTCGACTCCCCCACCACGACGACACCCACGTTCTCCTTGGCGACCAGAGCGACGAGCTCGTCCAGCACGTGAGGCGTATTGGTCAGGATGGAATGCGGGAACCCCATCGCGCCGCTTTCATCCGAGAGCGCGAGGCCTATCTTAGAGGAGCCGTAGTCTATGCCGAGATGCCGCATGAGTGCCAGTATATGGTATAGTACGGGCGTTATGGAGAGCCCCTCGTTTCTCTACACTCCTTATTGGCCCACGATGTTGTGGGGAGCCGCCATTCCCATCCTTGCCGTGCTTATCGCATGGTCGACGGCCGCCAAAGGTTATGCGCTCTGGATCGCGGCACGAAACGGCCAGAAGTGGTGGTTCATTGCGCTCCTCATCCTCAACACGGTTGGCATTCTCGAAGTTATCTATATCCTGTTCTGGAGCCCCCTTGGCTCGAACCGGTTCCATATGAAAAAGCGCTCCGCGGCAGACGAGGGTCCTGCGGAGCGCCTCTAGGAGGAGTCGCATAGTGGTCTAGTGCACCTGTCTTGAAAACAGGCGTGCCGAAAGGCACCGTGAGTTCGAATCTCACCTCCTCCGCTCATACGCTATACTTCCGAAATATGGTAACGCCGCTACGGATCATTGTCGTCGGACTTCTCGCCGGTCTCGGGAGCGAAGTGGTGCTGGGCATCCTTTTCGCGAACCCCGTTACGATGTCAGTGCTCTACAACCCGGCTATCCAGGGTCAGGCATTCCTTTCCGTGACCCCGCACCGGGACCTCCTCGCTTCCGTCACCGGTCTCGTCGTGCTAAGCGTCATCCATGCCTGGCTGTACGTCGTTCTGAGCGCATCAGTGCCGGGCCGTACCTGGCTCAGAAAAGGATTGTCGTGGGGAGTGTTTATATGGCTTATGTACTGGGTGTTTCAGGAATGGTTCATTTATCACACCCTGCTCGATGAACCGTATCTCCTGAATGCGCTCGAGCTCGTTCTCCTTCTCGTCGGCTCTCTCATCGAAGGCATGATAATCGCATTCGGCTTCCGCGAACCAGCGGCCGACGGTATATACTGACGGCAGAAAGGGGGTGCCTATGTATAGGAACCAGTTCTCGGCCCTCTGGTACTACGAACAGTGGGTCCAAAGCGTCATGACCGGCGTCATCGTGTGCCGGAACCTGGTCGACGGTCTGCTCAATCTTCCGCTCCGTGTAACGTATCATGCCCCGCCCGCGGACGGCGACTGATCGAAGAAGCCCGACGTATCGCCGGGCTTCTTGCTGTGTGCACTCCGTCTCGAGCTGGATTCCTTTGGTATCATGCAGTCATGGCCCGCACCGTGTTCCTCGAATGGGAAGGCCGCGAATACGATCACGATCCGAAGAGCGCCGATTGGTTCTGGTCGCTCGGCATCATCGCGGTCGCGCTTGCCGTCGCCGCACTTCTCTTCGGAAATTATCTCTTCGCGCTCGTCGTTCTGCTCGCTTCCGCTTCGCTTGCGCTCCACGCGGCGAAGGCGCCTCCCCTGCACCGCTTCAGGCTGACCGACCAGGGTCTCGTCATCGGCGATGACCTCCACCCGTTCGAGAAGATGATCTCGTTCTCGATGCTCGAGGACATCGAGGGAGAATTGCCTCCCATCATTTCCATTAAGACAGAGAGCTGGCTCTCCCCTCACTTGAGCATCCCGCTTGCGGGAGTCGATGCCGACGTCGTCTACGCGCACTTCATCCGCAGCGTAGACGAAGACGCTCACCGCCACTCATTCTCGGACTTGCTGGCGGCGTGGCTCGGTTTCTGATATACAAAGGGAGTAATTGCCCTCGTATGTAGGCATACGTGGGCTCGTTCGGACGGTCCGCCTACATGAGGACGTGCAGTCGCACCTCCTCACTTCGCCCTCGTCGTTCA
>DASTHB010000041.1:0-8330 GCA_035718415.1 Minisyncoccota bacterium
GTAGCTCACCGGTTCTGGAGGATGCTCTGCTCGAGCTGCATGTTCGCGGCATCGGTGTCCTGCACTATGCGCGTCGTGACCATATCCGTCGACACACGAACGATGGTGAACGCGGCGCCCGCTCCGACGGCCGTTATGAGGAGAACGGCCAGGTAGGAGTTCACTTCGTATTTCATGCGAGCATCTCTTTGACCGCTTTCACAATGCTCGACTCATCGAGACCGTATTCAGAAAGAAGCTCATCGGGCGAGCCGGATTGCCCGAACCGGTCCTGTATGCCGAGTCGGCGTACCGGCACCGGGTGTTCGCTTGAAAGGAATTCCGCGACGACGCTTCCAAAGCCGCCCGCAGCCTGGTGTTCTTCTATAGTAACGACGCGGCCCGCGCTCTGCGCGGCCTCACGGAGCGCTTCCTCATCGAGCGGCTTGATGGTCGGGAAGTGGAGGACCGTGACGGCAATGCCCTCTTCCGCGAGCGCCCGCGCCGCGGTGAGCGCGGTATAGGAAAGCGAGCCGGTCGAGACGAGGCAGACTTTGGCCCCGACCGCCTCCCAGAGCATGAGCCCTTTTCCGACCGTAAACGGCGTCGCGTCGGTCGTGAATACCGGCGTCGCGGCGCGCCCGAAACGCAGATAGACCGGGCCGGGCATCCTGGCGGCCGCGATGACCGCCTTCTTCGCTTCGATAGCATCGCCCGGATCGAGCACGGTCATATGGGGCAGCATGCGCATCATGCCGATATCCTCGAGCATCTGGTGCGTCGCGCCGTCCGGGCCGACGGAGACGCCCGCATGCATGCCGCAGACTTTGACCGGCATCTCATTGAGCGCGATGGTCGTGCGTATCTGCTCGTAATTGCGGCCCGGACTGAACGCGGCGTAGCTCGTTATGAACGGTATCTTTCCCGCGAGCGCCATGCCCGCCGCGACGGTCGCCATGTTCTGTTCGGCGACACCCATCTCGATGAAGCGGTCCGGGAACACTTTCTCGAACTCCTCCGCGCGCGTTGATTCCTTCAGGTCCGCTGACAACACGACGACGTTCGCGTCGGCCTTGCCGGCTTCAATGACGCCCGTGCCGAACCCGTCGCGCGTCGCGGCGGTCGCTATGCCGTCAGTGAAAACATCGGGAGCCAGCCGCGCGTCAGGGTTCAGCATGAAGTACTAGATACAGGCCGTTGCGCCTGCAAGCATCGCAGAACTCTCTTGCTTGGAGATGCCGGTGCTATCGACGCACCAGTAGGTGCTGGTATCGTTCACGAGCTGGGCCTGGACGGCGTATGCCGTCTTCGTGTTGTTGCACGTGATGGTGCCAGGACCGTTCATCTGATCGGCCGCCAGTATAGCTCGTGCCGTTACCGTATCAGCGGCGAAGACCGAGCCCGCGACGCTGCACGAGTTCGTTAAGCCCGATGTTCCGTACGAAGAGCCGTTGCTCATAAAGTAGAGCTCGACTTGCGTGGAAACCGTATGGAGATCGCCCTTGATGGCAGCGTCGCTGCCCCTTGAACGGGCGGAACTCAAAGATACGAGGACGATGGCTGATAAGATGCCGATAATCGCAATGACGACCAAAAGCTCAATGAGGGTAAAACCGCGTTGCGTGCTTGGATTCATACAGGGAATAGTAACAGACGAGAGGCACCTCGCCGGACGGTGCTGTGATTAGGAGTATTCGTGCGGCACCTTGCCGCCGAGCGAGCGGAGCTCGCCGAGGAACTTCTTCCCTTCTTCTTTTGTGGGCGGTTTGCCGTGCCAGCGATAGTCGAACTCGATGTCGGGCACGCCCTTGCCGGGAATGGTATGGGCGATGATGATCGTCGGGCGCTCGGTGATAGCCCGCGCCTCGTCGACAGCGGCGACGAATGCTTCGATGTTGTTGCCGTCGACTTCTAGCACGTGCCAATTGAAGGCGCGGTATTTGTCCGCGATGGGCTCGAGCGGCATGACGTCTTCCGTCGTGCCGTCTATCTGGATATTGTTCCGGTCCATGACCGCGGTCAGGTTCGAGAGCTTGTGCTTACCGACGAACATCGCCGCTTCCCATATGTTGCCTTCTTCTTGCTCGCCGTCGCTCATGAGGCAGTAGACGTGTTCGTTCCTGCCGTCCATGCGGAGCGCGTACGCGAGCCCGGCGGCCTGCGAGAGCCCCTCCCCGAGCGGCCCCGACGTCGTCTCGATGCCGGGAAGACGCAATCGTTCCGGATGCCCTTGAAGCCTGCTGCCGAACTTGCGGAGCGTCTTGCACTCTTCGACCGGGAAGTAACCGGCGTGCGCCATGGCGGCGTAGCGTACCGGCGTGATGTGCCCGTTCGACAGGATGAGCCGGTCGCGCTCCGGCCACTCGGGATTCTTCGGGTCGTGCTTCAAGATGTGAAAATAGAACGCCGTGAAGATGTCGGCCATGCCGAGAGGGCCGGCGGTGTGACCGCTTCCGGCAGCGACGAGGCTCGTGATGATCGTCTCGCGGACCTGTTCCGCTTTCTTCGAAAGAGCGCTCACCTGCTCCGGCGTGAGTGACATGTGAATCAGTATACCCCGTGAGTTGACCGGTATAGAGCGCTTCTACACATGATCGGACAGAGACGCTCGCAAATCAGCAGTGAGAAAATCGATTCGGTTATCTCATGGGGCTACACCGTACCGATACTTCGCAACGCTTCGAATTGCGCGAGCGCCGCTTCGGGATCCGACGCTTTCAGGATGCCGGAACCGACAACGAGGTTCGAGACGCCGGCGCCGAGGAGTTTCTTCGCGGTAACGAGCGAGACGCCGCCGTCGACTTGGATCGGGATCTGCGGATGCTTCTCGTGGAAGACGCGTACCTTCGGTATGACGCGCTCATCGAACGGCTGCCCTTGCCTGCCGATGGTCGCGATGCCCATGAACTGCACGAACTCGACGCAGTCGAGGCACGGCTCAAGGAGGGCGAGGTCTGATTCGACATTGAGCGCGACGCCGAACGAGACGAGCTCCGCGGAGCCGATGTCGCCTGCGTAGCGGACCCGCGCTGCCTTGAGGTGCTGCGCCAAGTTGGGTATCGATTCGGCATGAAAGACGAGCCGGCGAGCGCCGAGCTCGATCCATGCCGAGGCTGCGCGATCGGTATCGCGACACATGAGGTCTATCTCGTAGGCAATGCGGTCGAAATTGGGAAGCTCGTCCCCGCGCTTCACCATGCGCTCGAATTCGAGCGGCGCGCTATATGGCCACGACGCCGGCGTAGCGAAAACGCCGTCCACGACGTCGATCTGTATGCGCGATACGCGCGATAGCGGGGATAAGAGCGCGAGTTTCTCGAGGAGATCTTCGCGCGAGGTGGGCAATACTGCCGGCACCACAAGGTTCATCCCGCTAAGTATACCGCGCGCCGGAAGATGCAATGCGCCTCCCGTGTATTAGTACTTCGCGAGCCGGCGCGAGTGGCGGGGCGAGCCGGAGAAATCGGTCTCGAGGAAGATGCGTACGGCCTCGCTCGCCTCTTGTCCTGAGACGAACCGAGCCCCGATCGAGAGGACATTCGCGTCGTTATGGCGGCGGGGCAGCCGAACGGCGTCGTAGCCGTCTTCGGAACGCCCACCCTCGATGTCGAGCGCGGCGGTAACGCGCATCGGCCCGTAAAAGACCGCGGCGCGGACGCCCTTCACCCGATTGGCGCACATGGCCTCTCCTTGACCGCTGCCGCCTATCGCGATGCCGCGGCTGCCCGGGTCGCCGGAGACCCGTTCGGCCAGCGGCATCACGTAATCCGGATAATCGTCCTCGGCTTGAAGCGTGAGCGCACCGAGGTCCTCGACCTCATGGCCTTGCGTACGCACATGTTCGAGAAGAGCGTTCTTCAGATCAAACCCGGCATGATCAGCGGCGAAATAGATCTTCATGCGTTATGTGCCGCGCCGGCCGCCATGACGTGACGGACGAGCGCTTCCGTGTACCCCATCTCGTTGTCGTACCACGACAGCACTTTGACGAGGTTACCGCCGACGACGCGCGTCATCGTGAGGTCGGCGATGGCCGCTATCGGCGTGCCGACGATGTCGCTTGAGACTAGTTCCTCGTCGGTCGTCGCGAATATGCCGTTCCAACGGCGGTCAGCGGCCGCCTTCCGGAGGATGTCGTTCACTTCGTCACGGGTCGTGTCGCGTTTCGCAATGAACGTCACATCGGCGATGGAACCGGCGGGCACCGGCACGCGGAGCGATATGCCGTCGAATTTATCGATGAGGTTCGGGTACGCCTTCGTGACCGCGATGGCCGCGCCGGTCGAAGTGGGCACGATATTCTGCGCGCCGGCCCGTCCTTCGCGCATGTCCTTCTTGCTCGGCCCGTCGACGATGGATTGGCTCGCCGTGTAGGCATGCGTGGTCGTGAGAAGCGCTTTCTCGATGCCGATGGCCTCATCGAGGATGGCGATCAAGGGGCTCGCCGAGTTCGTCGTGCACGACGCGTTCGAGGTAATCTGGCAGGTCTTCACCTTATCCTAGTTCACGCCCATGAGCACCGTCGCGCCAAGCGGCGAGTCGGTCTTCACCGGGGCCGTGATGACGACATGCTTCGCGCCCGCCTCGATGTGCGCCTTCGCCTTGTCGTAATCCGTGAAGAAACCGGTCGACTCGACGACGACATCTATATTGAGGTCCTTCCATGGAAGCTTGGTCGGCTCCTTTTCCGAAAGGAATTTCACCTGCTTCCCGTCCACGATGAGCGAGCCGTCCTTCGCTTCGACCGAGAAAGGCGCCTTCCCGTAGACCGTGTCGTATTTGAGAAGATAGGCGAGATTCTCGAGCGAACCGAGGTCGTTCACTGCAACCAGTTCGATGTCGCGCCCGTGGGAAAGGCGCGCGAACGCCCGACCAATACGCCCGAATCCGTTAATGCCGACGCGAATAGCCATGCAAAATAATATTTAAGGACAATGGGACCAGTATATCAGCCGCTTCCGGCTCATGGCGATACCTATATAGGTTACATGGCGGGGGTCGTCGTGCCTGTCGCGGCGGGGGCGACGACGGAGACGACGCGAGAGACGGAGCCCGTATTCCCTGCAGCATCGGTCGCCGAGTACGTGAGCGTGTATGCGCCGACCGTTGCCGTATCGACCGAACCGGTTTCGGTTATCTTCGCCGTCAGGTCGCCGTCCACGTTATCGAGCGCGGTCGCTCCCGGATCGGTGAAGGCATCGCCTTCCGTGAGCTGCATCGCCGCATTGCCAAGAAGGGTGACGACGGGCGGCGTCGTATCTCCGGGAGGCGTTGAAGTCGCTACGGTCCCGTCCGGGTTGCCAACGATGACCGAACGCGTCGCGCTCACGATCTGCCCGGACGCATCCGTCGACTGGTACGTGATGATGTAGGTCGTGGGATTCGCCGTGCTGATCGTCGTCGAGTTCGCGGCCTGCTGCGTCCCATTCACGAAGGTCACGACCGGCGCGCCGCTTGATACGGACACGCCGGGGTCGACGAAGGTACCGCCCACGGACAGATGGAGCGGATTGTCTCCGATGACGGTCATCGGCGCAACGGCGCCCGCCGTTTGCGGCGCAGCGTTCGTCGATGGCGTCGATGTCGCAATCTGCCCTTCCGTCTGAAGGAGGAAGTAGTCGAAGGAGACGTCAGCGGTCTGCGTCTGCGACAGCGTCACGCGGAACGAACCCTGCGCCTTGTCGCTCACGTACCACGTGCCCTGAAGCGGCGAGTTGAAGGTGACGAAGACCTTCGTCGACGGACGGACGAGAGAATTCTGTATCTGGACGACGGTATTCCCGGCGAGGACGGTGCCGGAACCGGCGCTCGATGTCCCATTCGCATCCTTGCTCGCGACGATTTCGCGGAACACGAGCGTGTTGAACTGCGCGATCCCCTTTTCGATCAGTACGCCGAACGAGTTCAGCGCCGAAGCGAGCGATGTCGTCGAAATGCTGATGGGCGACGCGCTCGCGGAGGAGATGGCGCCGCTTTCAAGGAGCGCGACGCGCTGCTCGAGCGAAGCGATGCGCGTCTCTTGCGCATCCACCTTGGCTGCGAGCGTCTGGACCCCGCCCAAAGTGAATGTGGCGAGTTTGTAGAGATCTATTCCCTTTCCGTCCGGTGACAGGATCTCCGGAGCTATCTGCTGGGTATCCTCCGCGATGAGCCCGAGGCGGAGAGGATCGGAGGAAGGCTCGACCGTGTAGCGGTACGTGGCGAGCTTGAGGTTCTTAAGCTCGGTGAGCATGTCTTCCGTCGACGAGGCATCGACGTACGAGATGTCCGTCTTGAGCGCACGCGTGGAAGTATTCACGAACGCGATAGCGCCGACGTCGCCGTTGACCGAGAGCGTATGATTCGGCGTTGACGTGCCGATACCGACATTGCCATTCCCATCCACCGACAGGACCGTTGACGTCGTGGCCGAAGAGATGAAGCTCGTACGCGAGTCGAGCGCTTGTATGCCGAGAATCGCCGGAGCGATGAGGCCGTCGTAATTAACCGACATCGTTCCGTCCGGAGTAAGAGCAGTGGGGCTCGACGTGCCCACGAGATTCGGGAAGACGCTCTGCATCTGTTGCGCTATGAACCCGAACTGCAGCGCCGTGCCCCGCTCGGTTTCTGGCCGCCAGTAGAAGGAGACCGGATTCAGCGAACGTATTGCGGCGAGCCCGTCTGCCGCGGAAAGAGTCGTAATGTCCTGCTTGAGTCGCTGGTCAGACGCCACGCACTGCAGGCGGCCGTTGCCGTCCGAAGTGAAGTTCGTGCAGCCCTTGTACTCGTCGAACGTCACGTTCGGGAAGCCGCCGCTCTTGCCGACCTCAAATAGCGTTGCCGCGCTCGTCGTGCCGATGCCGACGTTCTCCGCATTCGTGCTATTCAGGAGGATCTGCGCACCTGCCAAATTCAGCGGCTGGTACGCCGAAGTATCCCGATTGTACGAAATAACATAGCTCTGGCTTCCCGTCGCTCCGAATTCGAGCCCTTTGCCGACGCTCGGCACGTTATTGCTGCCATTATCGAGCACACGGATACGGCCACCGGTCACATCGAGCAGCGCCGAAGGCGAGGCAGTACCGATGCCGACCAAACCTCCGTTCGTTACAACAAACTTCGTCGCGGTAGAGCTGCCGATGGCGAAGGCGGGACCTGTGATGCCGCTCGGATTGACAGAAAGCTGAGCCCACGGCGATGTCGTGCCGATGCCGACGTTGCCGTTTCGTGCAAGATAGAGCGGCGATACGGTACCGGCCTGGGTCGCAAATACGATATTACCGTTCGTGCCGTCCGTCGTGGTGATGTATAGATCGCCCGGTTGCAGGGCGCCGCTTGCCCCGGTCATCATCGCAATGACCGCCTTACTCGTACCGGCGTTGCTGAACTGAATGATCGGATTATTCGTACCATCTATCTGTATGCCGTTAGAAGCGGTGGCGCCTGCGTTCACGACGAATTTTAGATTCGGGGTTGTAGTCCCTACACCGACGTTCCCACCGAGCGCTCCGAAGAATGACGGGTTCGTTCCGTCAGTCGATATGAAGCCAGCCGTTTGCGCGTACTGGTTCGTGAACAGGACGCCAGAAGAAGTCGAGCTCGCGGCATCCACTTGAAGGACTTGCGCCAGCGACGATTCGATGCGGAGCGAACCGGAAGAACCGTTGTTCTTCAGTTTCGCCCATTGATTGCTCGCGAGGCCGACGACCACCTCGTTCGTAACCGCCGGCAGATTCACCGCAAAGATGCCGGCAGGCGACGTCGTGCCGATGCCGACGCTGCCGCCATTGGTAACGACGAAGTTGGTCGCCGTCGAGCTCCCGACCACGAAGGATGGTCCTGTAATACCGCTCGGATTCACCGACAGAAGCCCCCATGGCGATGAGGTGCTTATGCCGACCTTATGCGTGGTGCTTATGAAGAGATCGTTGTGATCATTCCCGTCTTTGGACGCCGAGATAGCGAGGTTGACTCCCGATGCCGATTGAATGGTGTTCGCTGGGTAGGTCGTGGAATAGCCCATGGCGAGCTCGAGTCCGTTCTGACCTACCAAGAAATAGTCGAAGCCGGAATTGGCGGGAGCGGCGACCCGCATCACATTACAATCGGCCGGAAGAGTGGTGCATGCCGAGAGTGACGACGCGTCGACAACGAGGCGCGTGTTCGGGGTCGAGGAACCGATGCCGACGTTCCCGATATTGCTCACAACGAATTTAGTCGCCGTCGAACTACCGATGGCGAAGGCAGGACCACTGATACCGCTCGGGTTGATAGAGAGTTGCGCCCACGGCGTCGTCGTGCCGACACCAACATTGCCGCCGCTCGTCACGATGAACTTCGTGGCCGTAGAACTGCCGATGACGAACGCCGGA
>DASTHB010000042.1:0-8094 GCA_035718415.1 Minisyncoccota bacterium
ATCGTCGAGAAGCCGCCGCAGAACCGCATCCGGTTCTCGTTCGTGCACATCGGCGACGAAGCGAAGCGCCTCGCCGTTCATCTCGCGGAAGAATTCCGCAGGGCGCGCGTTCCCGTCTACCAGACCATCGGCGTCGAATCGCTCACGGAGCAGCTTGCGCTCGCCGAACGCCGCGCGACGCCGTACCTCCTCGTCATGGGCAGGAAGGAAGCGCTCGAGCACACGGCCATTCTCCGGAATCGCCAGACCCAGGAAGAGATCATCCTGCCGCTGACCGGACTTCCGGAGCGTCTCAAATCGGTCGCCTAAACCGCGTAAGCGGTATATCCTGCAGATAGACCGGGACAGCCCGTTAAGGAGACGGCCATGCCGACAGAGAGACCCACGGAGATCGCAGGGTGGGAAGGAAGGCTGCCCGAGCTCGCAGCCGCGATACACCGCCTGCCATTCGCGCAATTGAAATTGTTTTACGAGGGCGCCGAGCGTGAACTTGGCCGACAGGCCGACTCGAGCCGCGCCGACGGCGACATGCGGACGGCTCGAGAGATCGAGCACGCCGCGTATCTGACTCACTTGGTCCAACGCCTCCTTTCCGACTTCGCGTTCCTCAAGTGACGCGGCCGCCCGACGCATCATCGGGCGGTTCTCTTATTCTCTATGGACAGTGTCCCGGCAGACGTGCTAGAGTGCCGAAATCATGACAGCAGGAACCCGAGTCGAGGTGCGCCGCGGCAAGAACGAGAGTTCGGCCACGCTCATCCGCCGCTTCACGCGGCGGGCGCAAGGCTTGGGCCTCGTCCGCGAGGTCCGCGAGCGCCGCTACTGGCAGCGCCAGAAGTCGAAGAACGTCGGTCATAAGCGCGCCATCGTCGCGCTCATCCGCCGAGAGAAATACAACGAGCTCGTGAAGCTCGGGAAGATCGACCCCGCGGCGAAGAAGGTGCGCGGCAAGAAGTAAACGGATGGCCACTGTCTCCGTTCGGAATTTCACGCGGTATCAGGTGCCGCGTTTTCCTTATGAACGCATCGCGAGGACGGTCGTTCCGGGCTGGGACGTGTCGCTCGCCTTCGTCGGGCCATCGAAAGCGAAGGCGCTGAATGAGGCTCTGCGTGACAAGACCTACACGCCGAACGTTCTTTCTTATGAGGCCGGGAAGCGCAGCGGCGAGATCATCATCTGTCCGACCATCGCGAAACAACAGTCGCCCGAGTACGGTCTGACGACGGATGATTTCATATTGCTTCTGTTTATCCACGCACTCCTGCATTTAAAAGGGCTGCCGCATGGTGCTACGATGGAGGCACGTGAGCGGAAGCTTGTCGCGAAATTCGCGAGAGGCTCCGTGAACCAATACAAGAATGCGACGAAGAATAGCGACCGGCATCGACATCGGAACCTATCAGGTAAAGATGGTCGTCCTCGAAGAGCTGCGTGACGCGCACGGCGCGAGGCAGCTTCGTATTCTCGGCACCGGGCTCGCTGAATCTAAAGGCCTCAGGCACGGCTACATCGTGAACAAGGAAGAGGTCGCCGCCTCCATCAAGGAGGCGAAGCGCCAGGCGGAATACGCCGCACGCGTACCTATCCGCGCAGGATTCCTCGCGGTCGGCGGCATCTCGCTCGATGAAGCGCGCGCCACCGGCTTTTCCATCATTTCCCGTGCGGACCAGGAGATCACGGCGCTCGACGTCGAGAAGGCCGGCAAGGCCGCGCGCGAAGCGGCCGCTCCGGGCTTCCTGAACCGGCAAGTGCTCCATTCGATACCGCTCGAATACCGCGTCGACGGCTCGAAAGTGCTCGGCGACCCCGTCGGGATGAAGGGCGTCCGCCTTGAAGTCGATTACCTTTTCGTAACTTCGCTCGCCCAGCACGCGGAAGCTCTTGCGGAGGCGGTCGAAGAAGCCGGCATCGAGATCATCGACCAGATGGCATCGCCACTCGCTGGTTCCTTCGTCCTACTCGAAGGCGATCAGAAGATGAAGGGATGCGTCCTCGCGAACATCGGCGCCGAGACGATCTCGATAGTGGTCTATGACGAGAACATCCCGATCTCTGTAAAGGTCTTCCCCATGGGCTCGAGCCATATCACGGACGATATTGCGCTCGGTTTCCGCATCTCGCTCGAGGAGGCTGAGCGCGTCAAACTCGGCCGCTTGTCAGGCGTCATGTATCCGCGCAAGAAAGTGGACGACTTCATCGTAGGCCGGTTGACGACCATGTTCGCGCTCATCGACAAGCACTTGAAGTCCCTCGGTCGTCGGGGTCCGTTGCCCGCCGGCATCATCATTTCGGGCGGAGGAGCAGGCGTAGGCTCGATAAGCGACATCGCCAAGGGTTCTTTGAAGCTCCCGGCGCGCCTCGCCGAGTTCCGTGCCGATGCGAAGATCCGCGACGCCACCTGGGCCGTGGCCTACGGACTCGCGATGTGGGGCCTCATGGGTGACATTAGCTTGCCGAATAAGCCAGTCGCCACTGCGCTCCGGAAATTCTTCAAACAGTTCATCCCCTAACCGCTCGAAAAGAGCGGTTTTTTCTGAACTATTAGCACTACGCTGTCAAGTATTGCGCTGAGAGACGGAGTGCTATGATGTCCTCAATTCATTAAAAAAATATATATGTCAAAGCGCATCGAGCCTGAGATTGAGACGTTCGCACGCATCCGCGTGGTGGGCGTGGGCGGCTCCGGAAAGAACGCCATCAATCACATGATCGAGTCGAAGGTCCGCGGCGTCGAATTCATCGCCGTGAACTCCGATGCGCAGGACCTGCACCGTTCTCTCGCGAAGCGCAAGATCCACATCGGCAAGAACCTCACGCGAGGCCTCGGGACCGGCATGAATCCGGAGCTCGGCCGCCGCGCGGCGGAAGAAACCCGCCAGGAGATCCAGGAGGCGCTGTCGGGAAGCGACATGGTCTTCATCACGTGCGGCATGGGCGGCGGAACGGGCACTGGAGCCTCGGCCATCGTCGCGAAGATCGCGAAAGAGGTCGGCGCGCTCGTCATCGCCGTCGTCACGCGCCCGTTCTCCTTCGAGGGCGCGCACCGCAAGGAGATCGCCGAGCGCGGTCTTGCTGAGCTCAAGAAGGAAGTGGATGCGTTCATCGTCATCAACAACGACAAGCTCCTCCAGATCGTGGATATGCAGACGTCCGCGAAGAGCGCGTTCGCTATGTGCGATGAGATACTGCGCCAGGCCGTCGAAGGCGTCTCGGACATCATCACGACCCCGGGCGATATCAACACTGACTTCAACGACATCAAGGCGGTGATGGAGGGCGCAGGGCCTGCGCTCATGGGCATCGGCATCGCTGAAGGCGACGACCGCGCTCGGGAAGCGGCGAAGCAGGCGGTCAATTCCCCGCTCCTCGACGTGTCCATCTCTGGCGCCAAGGGCATACTGTTCGTCGTCGCCGGCAACGAAGACCTCGGCATCATGGAGATCCAGGAGGCGGCCAAGGTCATCAACGAGTCCGTCGACAAGAACGCGAAGATCATCTTCGGCATGATGAAGGACGAGAAGATAAAGAAGGGCCATATCCGCATCATCGTCATCGCGACTGGGTTCCCCGATACGGGCGCCCATGTCATCACCGGACCCGAGCGCTCGCTGTTTGCGATGCCCGCGGACCGGCAAAAAGAAGAGCGCGGCCATATTTACCATGATGTGCTTCGCCGCGAGGATAAGGAGGATGAAAAGCCGGTCGAGAAGCCGAAGAAGAAGGAGGACGAGCCCATCGTCACGGCGACCCCGCACGCGCGGGTAGAAGTGCCGGAAGTTCCCGAAGACGATAAGACGTGGGGCGCCATTCCGGATTTCCTGCGTCGGCACAAGAAATAAGATTTGCGAAAACGGCGCTCAGGGGCGCCGTTTCGCTTTTCCCCACTTGCCTCGCCTTCGGCGCTAAGGGATACTGTGCCCAATGTACGACCTCATCATCATCGGCGGCGGCCCCGCGGGCGTCGCCGCGGCGGTTTACGCGGCCCGCAAGCGCCTCAAGACCGTCCTTATCACCGAGACCATAGGCGGACAATCGTCCGTTTCTGACGGCATTGAGAATTGGATAGGCACGCCGCGCGTGCACGGAACCGAGCTGGCGAAGCTCTTCGAAACGCATTTAAATGCGGTAAAGGGTGACATCGTCCAAGTTGAGAACGGCACTCGCGTGGAGAAACTCGCAAAGATCGAAGGAGCTTTTAAAACCACTACCAAACATGGCGCGGGATACCGCAGCAAGGCAGTCCTCATCGCCTCCGGCGCGGGACGCCGGAAACTCGACATCCCCGGCGCCGAAAAATTCGAGAACAAGGGCGTGACCTACTGCGCGTCCTGCGACGGCCCGCTCTTTTCCGGCATGGACGTCGCGGTCGTCGGCGGGGGCAACGCGGGATTCGAAACCGCGCTCCAATTGCTCGCCTACTGCAGATCGGTCACGCTTCTGCATCGCCGCCCGGATCTGAAAGCGGACGCGGTTACCGTGGAGAAAGCGCGCCAGCATCCGAACATGCGCATCATTACGAATGCAGAACCGACCGAAGTGAAGGGAGATGCGTTCGTGAATGGTCTCGTGTACAAGGATAACGCGACGGGCGAGACGCACGACCTGCCGGTGTCCGGCGTATTTGCTGAGATCGGAGTAGTGCCGAATACGGACTTTGCGGAAGGCCTTGTCGAGTTCGACGCGGTGAAGCGCATCAAGGTGGATCCTCGTAATCAGCGGACGTCGGTCGACGGCGTCTGGGCCGCTGGCGATTGTACGGATGAGTTGTATCATCAGAACAACATCGCGGCGGGCGATGGCGTGAAAGCCCTCGAAGACATTTATCTCTGGATAAAGAAACAATGAACTCCACCGACCCCGTCGTCTCGATCATCATTCCGACCTTGAAGGAGGCAGAGTATCTAGAGCGCACGCTCCGGAACTTCGACGCGTTCACGCTTCCCCACGAGATCATACTGACCGACGGCGGATCGACCGACGGCACGCTCGAGATAGCGCGCCGTTACACTGACAAGATCACCATCTGGGACAAACCTCGTCGGCAGACGTTCGGCGAAGCGAAGAACGCCGGTGCCGCGCTCGCGAAGGGCAAATTCCTTGTCTTCATCGATGCGGACGTCATCATTCCCGAACCGAATAATTTCTTCGCCGAGATCATCTCCTACTTCGATGCGAATCCAAAGGTCATCGGCGCGACCGTCCCGCTCCACGTCCTGCCGGACCAGAAGCAATGGGGCGACGTGTTCTTCCCCGGATGGCTCAATACGTGGTACACGGTCACGAACAACTGGTTCAATTTCGGCAATGCGTCCGGGGAGTTCCAAATGATACGCACCGATGCGTTCCGGAAGGCGGGCGGCTACGACGAGCATTTGCGGGCCGGTGAGGACACCATCATGTTCAACAAGCTCTCGAAGATAGGTCACACGCGCGTTTACACGAAGCTCGAAGCGCTCCATACCTGCCGCCGCGCCCATAAGCTCGGCTGGATAAAGCTTTACAGTATGTGGATGTGGCAGGGCTTAACAGTGCTGCTCTTCAAGCAGACGGCGTTTAAGGAGTGGAAGGTGATCCGATAGCCGGAACGACGAGGCCAAGAAACGTCGCGACCGAGGCATCCCAGGAGAACTGAAGGGCTTTCTGCCTGCACGCTTCGTGCCGAAGCGTCAGGCACTTAAGCGCCGCTTCGCGAAGGTCCTCGCCCAGATAACCGTCCTTCCCGGGCGTTATGACGTCGCGCGGGCCCATGACGTCGTGCGCGGCTACGGGAATGCCGCAGGCAAGCGCCTCGAGCGCAACGAGACCGAACGTCTCGGTATACGACGGGAAAACGAGCACGTCGGCCACGGAGAGCCAGTCCACGAGTTCCTGCCCGCGCTTGTAGCCGACGAACCGGCTCGCGGAGCCGTATTTCTTTTCAAGCGCCGTCCGCAGCGGGCCGTCGCCGATGACGAGCTTCGTCCCCGGGAGATCGAGCTTCAGGAATTCCTCCGGATTCTTCTCGGGCGCGAGGCGGCTTAGGAACACGAAGACGGGCCCGGGAGGCTTAGGTACGGGTGTAACGGGATTCCGCTGAAAGAGCCCCGTATCGACGCCGAGCGGCACGACGGACAGATTCTTATATCCGAGCGATTCGAGCTCGCGTTTCAGGGTCTCGGTCGAGACGAACGTCCTCGCGGCTTCGCTATGGAAATGCTTGATGAATGAAAGCACTGGGCGAAGCAGGCCTCGGAGCCGGATGTCCACATACAGCTGGAAGTGGCTGTGATACCACGTCGTGAACGGAATGCGGCGTCGCTTGCATACGGAGCGAGCGGCCCAGCCCAACGTACCTTCCGTCATGATGTGGACCGCGTCCGGCTGCAGTTCTTGAATGAGGCGGTCGATTCGCCGTTTCGCGAATACCGCCAACCGTATCTCCGGATAGGACGGCAGTGAGACGGTCCGGAACTGCGACGGCTCGACGAGCGTCACGTCGACTCCGCGCTCGCGCAAGAGCGGCAGATAGGCGTCCTGTACCCGGACGACGCCATTGACCTGCGGATGCCACGCATCGGTTACGAGCAGGAGTTTCATTTCAATTCTTCGCTTTCGAGGAAACGTTTACGCATGCGGAAGCTGAAGGCGTAATACGCCATCGCCGCGATGCTCGCGAAAAGCACGATGTACTGCACGCGGCTCAAGATGCGCTCGATGGTCCCCCCCATGGAGGCGCCGAGGAAAAATCCGGCGAGTATGAGGCTCCAATACTGCAATATGGCGACGAGACTTCCGTAGCCGAAGAATTTCGATAGCGGCATCTTCACCATGCCAGCGACGACGATGAAGGCCGACGCGATGCCGTACGATATCTTTCCGAAGAGCATCGTCCACCCGGGACGCCGCGTCCAAAGGTCATGCACGCGCGTGAGATGATCTTCCGTGATGCCGATCTTATGCATCAGCCGGTGCGCGATTCCCGTTCCGCCGCCGAAATACCCGATCGAATAATAGATCGAGTCCATGATCATGTCGCGCGCGAAGAAGAAAAGCCCGAGCGCGTAGAGATTGAAGACGCCGGCAGCAGCCAACGTCCCGGCGACGAATGCGACGATGGGACCTTCGATGACGGAGAGCGGAATGAGTATCCAGTAGCGATATTCGAGGATGAGCGCCGTAATCTGGTCCGGAGACATGCGTCTAGTGTAGCACCGGGATGCTATGATTTTCCCTATGAAACGCGCGGCGCTCGGCGCCCTTTTTGTGTCGCTGCTCGCCCCTTTGGTGGGCCACGCGGCAGGTACTTTCGAAGTATCCGGATGGATCCCCTATTGGCGCGCGGCAAGCGGGACGCAGGACGCGCTCGCCCACGCGAGCTCATTCACGTCCCTCATGCCATTCGGCTATGTCGTTCAGAACGACGGGTCACTGCACGACTCATTCGCTCTTGCGGAAGCCGCATCATCCTCGACCTCGACCGCTGCGGCCCTGCTTACCGGCGCGAAAAGCGCCGGCGTCAAAGTCGTTCCGTCGGTCATGTGGAGCAACGGCAGTGCGACGCACGCCATCCTGTCGTCCCAGAGAAAGCGCATCGCTCTCGAGAACGCGATCGCCAAAGTGGTGAAGGACAATCAGTTCGACGGCATCGACATAGATTTTGAGAGCAAGATCTATGAATCGCGGGCTTACTTCTCCCTCTTCTTGCAAGGGCTCAAATCGCGGCTCGGCAAGAAGCTCCTCTATTGCGCGATCGAGCCGCGCACGCCTCCCTCCTCCTATTTCGACGTCATCCCCGAGAAACTCCAATACGTGAACGACTATTATGTGATCGGCAAATACTGCGACCGCGTGGAGATCATGGCCTACGACCAAGGCACGACGGACCTTCGGCTCAATGCCGCTGCCGCCGGCAGGCCCTATATTCCCGTATCCGATCCGCTCTGGGTGAAAAAAGTTGCGACGCTCGCGTCCGGATTCATCGACAAGAAGAAGCTCGTGCTCGGCATCCCGACGTACGGCTATGAATACGAGCTGAGCCGCCTCACCCAAGGATACCGGTATCGTCTGCAGTGGGCGCTCAATCCGGCCTATGCGGTACAGCTTGCAGGTAATTT
>DASTHB010000043.1:0-5612 GCA_035718415.1 Minisyncoccota bacterium
CTGCCGCAGGAGGTGTGCACGAGGAAGAACTCGTCGTCACGGTTCATCGGATACAGTGCATCGAACAGGAAGCTGAGCGTCAGAACCGTGTTGCGGACCGACCTCGCGAACAGGCGGAAGCGCGCATGCACAACTCCGTCCTTGCGTTCGATTGTTCCGCAGCGGCCGAAGCCCGCATGGCCTCGCGTCCAGACCCAGACGGCTTTGCCGTCCAGATAATCGCGGATCTCCCTAAGCCTTGAAACGTCGATCTCGATCCGTAGTGCGTCCCATGTTTCCTCCGGCACCGATAGCTCGAGCGTCGGCGGCGAATCAACGAACTTGAGGTGGTAGGCCATGCTGTGCCCTCCGGTGATTATCCGAGACAGAGCCTACCTCCTCCACCAGCGACGTCAATGCCGCCGGCACGCTCACCCAGGACGCGAACGCACACGCGATCACACCATGGGTGCGAAAGTGCGGTCTTGCAGGGTATACTCGAGCCAATGGCGCACCAGTCCCTCTACCGCACCTACCGCCCGAGCTCGTTTTCCGACGTCATCGGACAAGAGCAGGTGACGAAGCCGCTCGAAGAGGCGGTCAAGGCGAAGAAGATAGGCCATGCGTACCTTTTCTCCGGCAGCCGAGGCTTGGGCAAGACCTCCGTCGCCCGCATCTTCTCCGCCGCGATCGGCGCGACCGAGAACGACATTCGCGAGATAGACGCCGCCTCGAACAGCCGGGTGGAAGAGATGCGCGAGCTAACCGAAGGCGTCTATACGCTGCCGTTCAATTCGCCCTACAAGGTCTACATTCTCGATGAGGTGCACATGCTTTCCAAGGCGGCGTGGAACGCCTTTCTGAAGACCTTGGAGGAACCGCCCGCGTACGCCGTCTTCATCCTCGCCACGACGGAGCTCGATAAAGTGCCGGAGACCGTGCAATCCCGCTGCCAGGTGTTCGAGTTCAAGAAGCCGGACCGGAAGGTGCTCGGAAAGATGGCGGCCGCGGTAGCCAAGAAAGAAGGCTTCGTTCTCGAGCCGGATGCCGCGGAGCTCGTGGCGATGCTCGCCGAAGGGTCGTATCGCGATGCGCTCTCCGTGCTTCAGAAAGTCATCGCGGCGTCGGACGACTCGACGCTCTCGCGCGAGGAAGTGGAGAAGGCGACCGGCGCGCCGAAGCGCGAGCAAGTGCACGCGCTCGTTTCCGCCATTGCTTCGGGCGACCGGAACAAAGCGCTCACCGCCATCGAGAAAGCGTCGAAGGCCGGGGCGGATATGCGCCTTTTCCTCGAGCTCGTGCTTGAGGCGCTGCGTACCGCGCTTCTCGTGCGCTATGCGCCGGACATGAAGATGGAGCTCGCGGCTGAAGCGGGGGCCGATGAGTTTTCCGCCTTCGAAAGATATGCGAAGGAAAAGGGCATTACGCCGGCGGCCATGCTCGCATTCCTTTCGGCTGCTGAGCGCATCCGCTACGCGCCCATTCCGGCGTTACCGCTTGAGCTCGCCGTGCTCGAACTCTTCCCGCATGAATAGGGGAGTATACTGAATACATATGAAAACTTGCACTGGCTCGGGAGCGGGAGCGGGCGTGTACGGGCTCGGATTCATCGGCGCTGCGGTGTATTTCATACAGCACGCGCCCACGGTGTGGCTCGGCCTCATCGGCATCGTGAAGGCGCTCTTCTGGCCGGCCTTCCTGGTCTATTACGCGCTTAAGGCATTCGCACTATGAAAAAACTCTACCGTTCAAGCAAGAATCGGATCATCGGCGGCGTGGCGGGCGGCATCGCGGAATACTTCGATATCGACCCGATCCTGGTCCGTCTTTTGTGCGTCGGCCTCGTATTCAGCGGCGCATTCCTCATCGCGTATCTCGCCGCCTGGATATTCGTGCCGCTTGGGCCGAGCTCTGAAGCTCACGCATAACGAAAAGCGCCGTCCTCAGACGGCGCTTTTCGTTCGGGCATCTAGAACGCCACGCCGGTGGGAGGAGCGAATACGCTCGCGTCCTCGGTCCAGGGATTGCAGGCGTACGAAAGGTTGTTGCCCGGGTCGACGCCGCCGTTCGAGGCAGCTACGCTTCCGCTCGAGCTCACGGTCGCGGCCATCTTCACGCCCGTCGTCGCACCTTTCGCCCAAACATAGATAGTGACGCCATCGTCTATCATCGATGCCGTGGAGAAATTGAGGCGCGCCTTGCCGCCCGCGAGATAGAGCGTACCGAGGCGCTGAACGCCGTTCATCGTCTGCACGGAGCATACGAGCGGCTGTTGAAGCGCCATGAGCGACGTGAGCGGTCCTACGCCCGCCATGCGAGGTGCGGTGACCTTGACCGGCGGCTTGGTGACCGACTTTGTTTGGGATGTCTGTACGCTCTGCTTCGTCTCAGAAGTCGTCGCGGTCGTTGTCGCGGCAGTCGGCGCATTCGTGCCGATCTGCACGTCCGGCAGCAGGTACCACAGCGCGCCAAGCACGACGAGAACTATCACTATCCAAATCGGTTTGATGGTCATATCTGTTAGCGTAGCATCCGCCGCGACCCGCTAGTCGGTAATCAACATGCAGAAAACACGAGCGCGATGCGTTCGTGTCTTCTGGAGTGCGACGTTAGGCGTGGCTATGCCGTTCGTGCGTGAGGCGCTCGTATGCTTCGCGCGGCACTTCGCTCATAGTCCAGATGCTGAGCCCCGCGATAAGGACGCCCATTACGACGAACGTCCAAGTGAATGCAGACCCCGTCAGCCCGAGAAAGGGTACTGCGATGACCGCGAGACCTAAGAGAGCATTTATCCATTGTTTCCACATAGGCCTGATCGAATTAGAGCTCGTAATGTCGACCTGTGCCCGAAGGGACACCTCTCAGCCTAGTATGCGCTCGCCCGCATGTATCGCCGGTGAACGTGCATTTCACCGGTTGCTCACGGTAGAGGTATTGAGAAGTGGGTGATAAAGTGGTGCTGTGCGGGCCCTATTGGGCCGTACATTGGGGGATCGTCTAATGGTAAGCAAAGGCCCCAGAAGGTCCTTTGCTTTCCGGTGCGCTCGCTCGGAAAGAGTGAACGCGGACGCTTACTCTTTGCCTCGCTTCGCTTCCGGTAGGCCAGGGTAGTGAGTAAGATGAAGTTTGTACAAATTTGGGGGATCGTCTAATGGTAGGACAGGGGCCTTTGAAGCCCTCAATCTTGGTTCGATTCCAAGTCCCCCAGCATGAAAATCATTTTTTTCGATACCGAGACCACGGGGAGCGGCGACAAGGACCGGCTTGTTTCGCTCGCCGTAAAGGAACGCGGCAAGAAAGAGCCGATCCTGAATGCGCTCTACAAGCCCTCCGTTCCTATACCGGTCGACGCGATGGCCATTCATCACATCACGCCGAAGATGGTGGCGGATAAGCCTTCGTTCCTGCTCGCGCCTGAGTACGAAGACCTGAAGCAGCTTTTTGAAGCGGATGATGTGATAGGCGTCGCACATAATGCCGGATTCGACGTGACGATGCTCTCGCGCGAGGGCATCGACCCGCGGAATGTGATCTGCACATACAAGGTCGCCCGCGCGCTCGACCCGGAAGGGAAGATACCTCGGTATAACCTGCAATATCTGCGCTATCTCCTCGGACTCGAGATCGAGGCCGTCGCGCATGACGCGTTCGGCGACGTGCTTGTGCTCGAAGGATTGTTCGAGCGGCTTCTCGAGAAGGCCGTGGACGAGCACGGTTCCGAGGAAGCGGCGCTTAAAGAGATGCTCGGCATCTCGGAACGTCCGTTCCTCTTTACGACGTTCCGGTTCGGCAAGCACGAAGGAAAGAAGATCGAGGAGGTGGCGAAGACCGACCGCTCGTATCTTGAGTGGCTCCTGAATCAGAAGAGCCAGGACCCGATGAACGAAGGCGACTGGATATACACGCTCGAGCACTATCTGGCCGAAACGGGTGCATAAAGAAAAAAGGCCCGATACCTCGTGGGTCGTGGCCTTGATTCGTCGTGCGGTGGTCCTAGTCTTGAAGGAACAAAATGCGTTGAAAGAACTTCTTGATGCGCGATGGCCTGGCGCGGGAGCGAACGTTTCTGACGACCGACTCGATAAGGTCCAGCTCTTCTCGTGCGGCTTCGAGCGGATTGTTCTTCGCTCGTTCGAGGAGCATCTGCTCTAGCCGCGCCATGTCCTTCGCCAGTTTTGGGTCCGGTGGCGGATCCCGGTAGTCATCCATGGCTATCTCCGGGCGATGGGACCACATTAGTATACCTATTTCGGATAGATGCGGGAGCTGACGCAATACTTGACATTGTACCGTCAAATGTGCTATAAACCAATGCGGACGATGCGTATTCGCATCGCGCTAGAACATCTCAACTCAAGGAGGTCAAATGAAAAGTAAAAAGGCCATCGACCGGTCCCTCTGCTGGCTGGTGATATTGGTGGTCGCGGTGATCATCATTGGCTTCGCGTATACGAAGCCTACATTCGCGCGCGACATCCAAAGCGTTCCCATCCCGTCGACGGGGGAGAAATCCCTCGCTACATGCATGGGGACGCCGGTGTCGGACTTCTTCGACCAGGACACTGGCGAGCGCCAGCTCGTATTCCTGGTCTTCGAAGACTGCGGGGGGAGCATGAGCTCCTACACGCCGGTGACGCAGCTCCGGCGCGTCGTTTCGGCTCCGTCGGCGGGCGTACAGTTCATGCTGTTCGCGCCCGCAAATCCCCAATTCCAGCTTGCGGGCCTCTGGCCGGTGCAGGCCGGCGATGCTGTCTGGATCCCGGACTTCGTGGCGTTCTCCACGAGGCTCGGATCGGCGATCTTCAACGCGATGCCCGACATCGGGAATTCCCGCGTGGATGCGCTCATCATCGGCGACGTAGGCGTCGCCCGCCGCAAATGCGGCATAGGTGGCTGCGAAAGCACGGCGCTCGGCATGGGATACTTCAGTATCGACCACGCCACTGCGGCCTGGCCCGGTACCGAAGTCCGCGACTCAAGCGGCAACCTGGCGGGCGTCCTTGTGGGTTCCGATCCCGCGTCGGGGCGCTCCCTTGTCATGGGAGCCGGCGCCATCATAGCGGCTCTGAATGAGGCGAATCTGTCTCAGAAGGGGTCTCGGCCTCCGAGACCGGAGCAGCAATAGAGCAGTTAGAGCAATACCCGCCTCGCGCATAGCGCGAGGCGGTTTTCGTTATACACAGTCTTCTTGTTCGGGGCTCTCTGGGCTTACAATGGGCATAATGTATTTCACTAGGACGAATGTCTATCTTGGGATCGTATTGATAGCGTTCATCTATGTGTTCGGGTTCTCCTCCCTCGTCTCGACGGAATACCAGTCCGCCACCGCCGAGATCGGCGCGCGCTATTTCCCGCTCCCGAAGCTCGATACCGTGGACTACGATCTGCGCCTTCTCGCGCTCGCGCACCTCTCCTCGACGACGCCCTTCGCGTCGCTCTCGTTCGCAGAGTCCGCGACGACCGCTCCGAGCACCACGACGCCCCGGCTCTGGCCCGTGCGCGCGATCTATCCGAACGCGGGCGCGCTCCTGCCGTTCAAGCGCATCGTCGCGTACTATGGCAACTTCTACTCGCGAGGCATGGGCGTTCTCGGGGAGTACCCCGAGAACGAGATGCTCGCGATGCTCGCTTCC
>DASTHB010000044.1:0-2142 GCA_035718415.1 Minisyncoccota bacterium
GATGGTTGTGAGCCCGACGGGAGCGATCATCGATTCCTGGATATCGATGCCGCCCTTCGCGTGCTTTCCTCCGTTCAGGACGTTGAACAAGAGGCGCGGCAGGGACGGCTTCGTTCCCGCTACCGTCGCGAGCTGCTGATAGAGCGGAATGTTCCGTTCCCGCGCCTCCGCACGTACGAAGGCGATGGAGACCGGAAGTATCGCATTGCCGCCGAGACGGCTCTTATTCGGCGTTCCATCGAGCTCGCAGAGGTAGGCATCAAGTTGGCGCTGATCGAACTCCTTGCCGACGAGCGCGTCCCGCAGTTCTCCCTCGATATGGGAGATAGCCTTCGACACCCCCTTGCCGTGATGGACCTCGGGGTCCTGATCGCGCAGTTCGACCGCTTCATGGCGGCCGACGGAAGCTCCCGACGGCACATCCGCCGTCGCTTTCGCAGCCGAAGTCTCGATCTCCACCTCGATGGTCGGATCGCCGCGCGAGTCCATGATCTCGCTCGCACGCAAGGATCGAATGATTGCCATAAGTGCCTTTGTCCCACGATACCATAGAAAAAACGATGAACCGCTCTTCATGAGCGGTCCGATCCACCGGGAAACGGCTTATTTCTTGATTTCCTTGAAAGTGACGCGCTTTCGCAAGGTCGGATCGTACTTCACGAGCTCGATCTTGCGTTCGACGGACTTCTTGTTCTTGCGGGTCCAGATGACGTGACCGGACTTCGTGGACTTCAATTTGAGCAGATGGTCTTGGGACATGCGTCAAAATCTACCAGAACGGGCGGCTATCGGCAAGATGCTAGATCGCTGCGGCGGTCTTCTTCGCGCGCGCGACTGCTCCCTTTTTCACGTCGAAATGGGGTTCTCCGTTCTTGATGGTCACTGTCACCGCGCCGCCTTCCATGAGCCCCTGCCCGACCATGAGCGAGGCGAGCGGCGTGAGTATCTGGTCCTGGATGGTGCGCCGGAGCGGTCGCGCTCCGTACTGCGGGTTGTAGCCCTTATCAGCGAGCCACGCACGCACGTCCGAGTCCACCGCAAGCGTGATGCGCTTCTCGCCGAGCCGCTTCTGCACCTCTTCGATCTGGCGATCGACGATCCGCGCGAGCGTTTCCTTGCCGAGCACGTCGAAGATGATGATCTCGTCGAGACGGTTGAGGAATTCCGGCCGGAAGTGCTCCTTGAGCGCGTCCATGACCTTTTCCTTCGTCTCCTCGTAGAGCGTCGCATCCGTCGCGCCGGCATGACCGAAGCCGATATGCGCGAGGCGATCGATGAACTCTCCGCCGACGTTCGACGTAAGTACGATGATCGTGTTCTTGAAGTTCACCTTGCGGCCCTTGCCGTCCGTCAGATGCCCGGAGTCGAGCACCTGGAGCAGGATGTTGAACACTTCGGGGTGCGCCTTCTCGACTTCGTCGAAGAGCACGACCGCGTACGGTCGGTGCCGGATGCGCTCGGTGAGCGTGCCCGCTTCCTCATACCCGACGTAGCCCGGAGGCGCGCCGATGAGCTTCGCGACCGAGTGCTTCTCCATGAACTCGCTCATGTCCACGCGGACGAGCGCCTCCGCATCGTTGAACATGAATTCCGCGAGCTTCTTCGAGAGCTCGGTCTTGCCGACGCCGGTGGGGCCGAGGAATAGGAACGATCCGATGGGACGGTTCGGGTCCGAGATGCCGACGCGCGAGCGCTTCACGGCGTCGGACACCTTCCGTACCGCTATGTCCTGCCCCACGACGCTCTTCTTGAGCTCGTCCTCCATACGCGACAGCTTCGCCGCTTCCTCCTCGAGCATGCGTTGCACGGGGATGCCCGTCCATCGCGACACGACCGACGCGATATCCTGTTCGGTCACCTCTTCATTCAGAACGCGGCGCGACTTCTGGAGCGTCTTGAGCCGCTTCAGCTTCGTTTCGAGATCGCGCTGCAGGGTCGGGATCTTGCCGTACCGGATCTCTGCCACCGTGCCGAGATCGGCAGCGGCTTCGGCGTTGTCCGCCTGCACTTTCAAGTTCTCGAGCTCGGTCTTCGCCGCTCTGATGCCCGTGAGGACGTCCTTCTCGTTCTTCCATTTGAGCTCGAGCTCGCTCGTCTTCTCCTTCAGGTCGCCGATCTCCTTCTCGATGTCCTTGATGCGCT
>DASTHB010000045.1:0-2933 GCA_035718415.1 Minisyncoccota bacterium
ATTCTCGCGGTAGATGCAGTACTCGCAGGGTACTCCGCCGAACGACGTGCCGACGGGTGGGATGTCGTCGCTCATGAGCGTCTCCTTGAGCGCGAAGAGCATCGGCTCGATCCATGCGTCGCTTCCGGTGTACGGGATGAGCTCCACATCGAACTCCAACTTCCCGTCGAAGGCCTTCGCGTCGGACTTGCCGTTCTCGTAGACGAAATAGCCGGTCGGAGAGACCGCGAAACCGTTCCGGCGGAACAGCCACTGATAGATCTCCATCTGGCGCTTGTACGCGTCATACAGGTCGTCCTCCGAGCTCGGTCCGACTTTCTTACTGGTCGCTTTGTAATCGACGACGATGAACTCGCCTGCGCCATTCACCCAGATGTCGTCGACGCCTCCGCGCAGGATGAGATTCGTGGGTTCATGGAAATACGAAATGCCTCGGCGCAATGCATCTCGCCACTCGTCCATGCGCTCATCGCGGAGCGGGACGGCATTGAGGCCGTACTTCTCCATGAGCGGATGCGGCGTCCCATCGGCGCGGTGCGTATCGAACTCGCGCTTCAAGAGCTCATCGACCGCGTTATTCAGCGTGAACGACGGCATCGAGGGTCGCTTCACGCCGAGACGCATATCGAGATACGCGCATCGCGGGCATTCGGCGAATTGCTCGAGCTTCGAGCGGCTCAGTTTGTACGGTTCAGTCGAGGCGGGGTCGAATGCGGCACTGTAACTTCGTTTCGCCATATCAGTTGGTCGTATTGAAATACGCGACGACGCGGGAACCAGAATCGAAATCCACGTACACGCTCATGCGCGACGGGTCGAACGGCAGCTCCGCGTCATCGCGATAGAGCATGACCGCGTATGTACGGCCCGGCTCCGTCGACCGCAGAAGCGGGATGAGGAGGTTCTCACGGGGACCTCCGATCCTGACCGCGCCAAGAACATTACCGAGCTCGCGCCCCCGCATTTCACGGACCGCGACCCACACTCCCGCTGCGGCATCGACGGAATTCACCGAAACAGCGCTGCCGGCGGCCTGATCGGCCACGAGGATGCCTCGGCTTGGTTCCGCGAGCGCCTTCGCCGGCGCATCGGGCGAAAAACGCGAGAAATAGGTCAGATCCGACGTCGATGCGGCGAACGATGCGCCGGCCAAAAGCACTCCTACGATGATGCCGGCGACAAAAGAAGAGGATGAAAAATTGACCCTCATGCGAGCACTGTAGCACGGCTCGCCATCGGGAGCGCGAGGAGACCGTCCGCCTCGGCAAGCAGGTCGCCGATCCGCTCCGGAGAAGCGCGGAGCACGTCAAGAAGCGTCCGGTCAGCGAGGATCTCGTCCACCGCGACGACGCCGCGATCGATGAGAAGCCGCTTCTCGGTGCGGGTGAGACCTGAAAGCGTCGTGATGGGGTATACGCGCGCGCGGGTCATCCGCATGAAGAGACTGTCATGGACCGGGTAGCCCCACCCGAGCAGCTCGACGCCGGCGCACTCGGCGTAGGCGATGGCCTCGGAGGTGAATTTCGTGTTCGTGACGAGCAGGCCGCGATCGACCGGACATTCGCGAGTATTCGGATCGCAATCGAAGATATCGTCGAAACGGCTTTTCACGTACAGGGCGACCTTGAGATCGGTCTTATAGCCCGGATCGTTATGGTACTTCAGCTCTGCAGCGAGGTGACCGCTCGACGACGAATGGGACGCGTAGATGTCTACCTCGTGCGTGACGCACTTTCCGCGGATCGCTTTGCGGGTCTCGACGTTCCAGCCCTCAGCGATGAGAAGATGCGAGACGAAGTCCTCGAACGGGTGTCCCGTCGGCCCGAACTCGAGCATCGCACGGCGCAGCGCATAGCGGGCAGCGACCGGGCGCTCTTCCTTGCGGAGCAAGGTGAACGCTTTTGCATAGATCTCCCTCGATTCCGTGCCGGGCATGATGGACGCCGTTATCGTGTCCGTTATGCGCCGCGCCGTATGCTCCCGCGCTCCAGCGCGTTCGAGCGAAGCGATAAGGCGATCGGGATCGAATACCTCCGAGGTTCCGTCCGCTTTCGTTATGAGCGGAAGCGTCATGGCGTCGTGGACGCGAGAGCGCCGTTGAGCGTCGTCTGAATCGCGGCCTTCGCGGGCGCGGATACCGTCACCTTGAACGGCAGGCTCGTCGGAAGCTCAAGACAGACTCCCGATGCGGGCGTCGTGGTGAGCGCGACGAGTATCGCCGGCGACGTCGTTCCGCCCGCAAGGGACGCTTCGGCTGCTATCGTCGTGCAGGCGTCCGGAGCGAGCACCGAACCGGTGAGCGTATGGGTGCCTTTCTTATATGAATCGCGAATGCTCACGGTCGGCGCCGGTGCGGCTTCCTGCGTCTGTACGGACCGCGGAGCTTCGGTCGTATGCGGCACGGTGAGCACGAAGCCGACCACGATGACTGCCGCGATGATCGCCGCGGCTATCCAAAGACGGGTGTGGCTCATGCCGCAATGATACCACCTCCGACGAGCCCGTTCTCGCCGTAAAAGACCGCAGATTGGCCCTCCGTGAGCGCTTCGGGCAACGCTTGCGCGGCGATGAAGCGTTCGCCGCTTATCTTCCCCGCCATGCGGGGACCGCGGTAACGATATTGGGCTTCTGTGGCGGCAGCGGGATCACCGTGCCAATTCGCTGAGGTGAAGCGGAACTCATGCCCTGCTGTCGCTCCGCGCGAACGCGAGCGCGCGACGACAAGCTCGTTCTTCTCGATATGCTTCGCCACCACGTACCACGGGCCTTCGGGAGCTCTCGACAATGCGACGCGCTCGCCGACCGTATGAAGTAGGACACCGTCGTGCGCGCCGACCGCATGCCCCGACTCGTCGACGGCATGGCCGGGATTCGTACCGAACTCGGCGCGGAGGAAGTCATCAACGGATACGCTGCCGAGGAAGCACACGCCC
>DASTHB010000046.1:0-8301 GCA_035718415.1 Minisyncoccota bacterium
GACGAAGCCGGAAAGCCCGCAGGGCTTAACGCGGGACACGCCGAGCCACATGGGCGTGTCCTCACGCCTATGTGCGAGGCGGACGAAGCCGGAAAGCCCGCAGGGCTTAGCGCGGGAGACGCCGAGCCACATGGGCGTGTCCTCACGCCTATGTGCGAGGCGGACGAAGCCGGAAGGCCCCAGCTACGGATATTAGGAGTGCGACGAAGCGAATCGCTCGAGGATCTTAATATCACGCGCGATGGCATCGCGGGCCGTATCGAGCGCTGCGCCGCTCACGGCGTCGGCCATCTCGGCCCGGATACCGGCAAGCTCGTTAAGCGCAGACCGTTCCGAGCGCGCGGCCTCGCCGACGAGGGCGAGGTCCCGGGAGTTGCCCAGGAAAAACGATGAAATCGTCCCCCGATACGAGACTTTCTCGATCGCTTCCGTCGACGGCTCACGGCTGCCCTCGAGATCGTTCGCGACGATCCGCAGGCGCTCGCCGAGACCGCTTGCGGGGTCCTGCCGCTCCGCGATGAGGAGAAGGGAATCGGCGACCGTCGCCATATTTTGGCGATGATGTTCCGCGATGAGCTGTCCGTCGACGCTTTTCGAGCTCGAAGCGCGGACGAGGTCCGGATCGTTCTCGTTCGACAAGGAGCCTTGGATGTCGGGCGCGGGCAATGCCTGGAATTCAGACGATGACGCGGCTGCGAATGCGCTTATGCCAAAGGTGCGTGCAACGCTCCGGCCCTGTGCATGCAGGTACGTGACGGCGACGAAGAACAGCACTGCGATCGCCGGTATGATGATGGTAATGGTTCGCTTCATAGTTTCTCATACATGTAAATTCTGATAGATATCGACCCCGGTGCGTTAGAATCCCGCATCTACCGTAGAGACGTCTAGCGCGGAGACCGATGACGTGCGCGACGCATACAGTCGGAGTACTCTGTGATCTATGGAACGACGTGCGTTCGAAAAGCTCGTACAAGAAGGATTTCTTTCTCTTCCGGAAAAATTCAGGAAGCAGATCCGGAATGTGGCGCTCCTCATCGAGAACGAGCCGACGCCCGCGCAGCGCGCGGCGGAAGGGCTCGCGGACAACGAGACGCTCCTCGGGCTCTATCAAGGCATTCCGAACACCGCGCGCGGCGATACGTACGGCGTCGGCCCGACGCTTCCTGATACCGTGACCCTGTTCCAATGGTCCATCGAAGAGGAAGGGGAGGGCGATCCGGAGAAAATACGAAAAGTCATCGCCGAGACGATCTGGCACGAATACGCGCACTATTTCGGCATGGACGAGGATGCCGTGCGACGCCGCGAGGACGAACGGCCCTAGGCGACGATGTTTGAAGGAGAGCCGGCGGTGAAATTGCGGATATTGTCCGCGGTCGTGTCGAGAATACGCTTCACGGCTTCAAGCGTGTTGAAGGCGACGTGCGGCGTGACGATGACGCGCGGATGATCGATGAGATAGTGGTTCTCAAGCGCCGTCCTCACCGCTATCTCGTTCGGATGGGGAGCCGTCAGGAGTTTCATCTCGTCGTTCAGATCACCTTCCTCCTCGAGCACATCGAGCCCTGCACCACCGATCGTGCCATCCTTGAGTCCTTTGATGAGCGCGTCGGTCTCGATGACCGCGCCGCGGGACGTGTTGATGATGAACGCGCCTTTCTTTATGGAGCCGATATTGCCGGCGTTCAGGAGATGGTGGGTATGCTCGTTGTACGGCACATGAAGCGTGATGATGTCCGCCTGGGCGAGCAGGTCCGGCAATGATGCGTACGTGAAGTGCTCCGCTTTCGCGACTTCAGGATCGGGGCGGGTCTCGAAGCCGATGACGTTCATGCCGAAGCCGTTGCCCATGCGTATCACGTGCATGCCGATGTGGCCGCAGCCAACGACGCCGAGCGTCTTGCCTGCGAGGTCGAAGCCGCGGAGATTGGACTGATCGAAGGTGCCGGTGCGGCGGACCTGCTCATCGGCTTCGATGACGCGCCGCGAGAGGGCCAGTATGAGCGCGAACGCGAATTCGGCGACCGTGTTCTCGCCATAGAAGGGGACGGTGGCGACGGAGATGCCGCGTTCTTTCGCCGCAGCGAGGTCGACATGGTCGTAGCCGGTCGAGCGCGTCGCGATGAGCTTTAGTTTCGGGAACCGATCCATGTCGGCCGCCGTGACTTTCGACTCGACGAAGACGCAGAGCGCATCAGCATCCGGGTCCGACACGTCGGCGTGCGAGGAGAACGGCCCTTCGTGGAAGACGAGCGTTTCCTGAGGCAGCTTCTCGCGGACGTACGCTTCCTCCCAGGCCTCCCCGGCAAAGTAATGGATCTTCATGCGCGAACCGGATTACGCCGTCCTATATAACGTGCGGTGCGACCAGCGCTTCAAAGCCGGAAGCGCGTACCGGTCGAGGCCGATCTGTCCGGCGATGCGCCAGGAGAGCATGAGGCCGACGGCAAGCAGCATCCAGATGGGGTTCATGCTCACGGTGCCGGCGAGCATGAAGTTCAGGTTCATAAAGAAACCGAAGAACGCCGCAACGCCGGTCACGAGGCCGACGAGGAGTCCGAGGCCGACCAGAAGCTCGCCGACGGCGACGACGTTCGACCAGACCATGACGTTCGAGTGGACTGCGCTCTGAAGGAAGGACGCGTACCACATCTGGACGTCAGGATGAGGACCACCGGTCTTCGAGAGGGCTCCCTGCACGAATCCGTTCAGCGCTGCTCCTGCGGAGGTGCCGAACCATGCGGGGTTCGTGATCTTTTCGATGCCGGCATACGTCCATTCGTAGCCGAGGTACAGGCGGACGACGAGCCACAGGACGGCGCTCACCTTGTTGCGAGTAAGAAGATTCGGGATTGCTGACTGCTCAACGGTATACGTGTTCATATACTCTAGAGTGTAAGTAAGATTTGGCGGAACGGAAGCGGGGGTATTGCATAACTTGCCAAGAGGGCGGTGTACAATGGGGAAATCGTTTATGGCTGCCGTTTCGGCAAAAAGGAGGAATGCGAGGGTTCCCATGCGCATAAAAGCCGGTAGTCCGGCAGCGGGAAAGAAGCGCGTCGACTGGCGCAAGGCGATCGGCAAGGCGGTGCTGGCACGTTTCAAGCACGCCTTTTTGCACGTCCCCGCGTATCGGAAGTTCCTCGCCCAGAACGGGGTCGACGGCAAGCGTATCGTTTCGGCAGAGGACCTCGAGCGGGTACCGCCCATCGCGAAGAACAACTACCTGCGCGCCCATCCCTGGGAGAAGCTTTCCTCCAACGGAGCGCTCGCGGACGAGGCGCTCGTGCTCACCGCGACATCCGGCTCGACGGGACAGGCGTTCTACATCCCCCGCACCGATGAGCTCCATGAGGCAGCGACCATCCTTCACCGGGGCTTCCTCGAGCGGAGCGGCCTCGACCCCAAGAAAAAGACGCTCGTCATCGTGGCGTTCGGCATGGGCGTCTGGATAGGAGGGCTCCTCACCTATGAGGCATTCCGCCGCATATCCGTCCGGGGATGGCCTCTTTCGCTCATCACGCCGGGAGTGAACAAAAAGGAGATTTTCGAAGCGCTCAAGCACATCGGTCCGGCGTATGATCAGCTCGTCCTCTGCGGCTATCCGCCCTTCGTGAAGGATGTCATCGACGAGGGTACCGCCCAAAAGATCGACTGGAAACAGTGGGACATGCGCATCGTCTGCGCGGCTGAGGCGTTCTCGGAGCGATTCCGCGACTACCTCCTGCAGAAGACCGGGATGCGGGACCCGTACCGCTCGGTCATGAATATCTATGGCAGTGCGGAGCTCGGCACGATGGCGACCGAAACGCCGCTCACGATACTGTTGCGACGTCTCGCGATCGCGCACCCGCCCTTGTTCGGGAGACTCTTCCGGGAGGCGCATCGGCTGCCGACCGTCGCGCAGTTCGTCCCCGATTTCGTCGCGTTCGAGGAGGGCAGGAAGGGGGAAGTGTACGCGACCGGCGGCACCGTCCTGCCGTTCGTCCGTTACGACATCGGGGACCAGGGTGGCACGTTCACATTCGACGAGGCTGCGGCGGCTTGCCGCGAGATCGGGATCGACCTCGAGGCCGAGGCTGCGCGCGCCGGCATCGGCGATACGGTCACGGAACTTCCGTTCGTGTATCTCTACGAGCGGGCCGATCTCTCGACGAAACTGTACGGCGCGATAATCTATCCGGAACATGTGAAGGGCGGGCTTCAGAACTCCCAGCTGGAAAAATCCCTTACCGGACGATTCACCATGCGCACCGAACACGACGGCGATCACAACGAATTCTTGGAGCTGAACGTCGAGCTGAAGCAGGACAAAAAAGGCGGCGATGCATTGCGCCAAGCGATCATCGATAGCGTCGTGAAGAGCCTGGCCGCATCGAGCGACGAGTACCGATATCTGCTCGGTTCCATACGCGGAAAAGTCATTCCAAGGATCGTTTTCTGGCCGCACGGGGATCCGAAGTATTTCAATCCGTCCATCAAGCAGAAGTGGGTTATCCGGTCGTGAGCATCGTGCTAGCATGGAACACATGGAAGAAAGGCTGACAGCGCTGAAGGGAACCGTCGTCCCGTCCCATCCAGAGCTGTTCGATCTTTCGAAAGAAAAGGACAAGGACCGCTTCAGCGCGCTCTTGGATACCGGGGAAATCGCCCAGATAGCCGATGACTACGAGGAAGAGCAGCGTGAACTGTTCGGCATACGTCATCCCGCGGAAGTGTATGCGCCGGGATTCGAGGAGAAATTCGGCAAGCACTGGGAGTCGCTCGCGGCCGAAGGGCCGATGCACGAGCACGGACGCTGGGCGTATTTCCCTTGGCGGCGCCTCGCATCGCATATCTTGCCCGAAGATGAGTACCGACTCGTGCGCACAGCGCGTAATCAGAATCTGATCAGTCGCGAAGAGCAGGAAAAATTCTACAACGCTCGCATCGGCATCGCGGGGCTGTCGGTCGGTTCATCGGTTGCGATAGCCATCGCGCTCGGCGGAGGCGGCAAGCGCATGAAGCTCGCGGACATGGACCGGCTCGCCCTCACGAATACCAATCGCGTACTCGCGGGCGCGGACCGCCTCGGCATGCTGAAAGTGGAGATGGCGGCGCGGACCATCTATGAGATAAATCCCTACGCAGAGCTCGAGCTCCATTCAGAGGGATTGACGAAGGAAAACGTCGCGTCATTCATGGACGGCCTCGATATCATGATAGATGAGATCGACAATCTCGCAGTGAAATACCTCATCCGCGAGGAGGCGAAAAAACGGAAGCTTCCGGTGCTCATGGCTGCGGATAACGGAGATAACGCGGTCGTGGACATCGAGCGCTACGATCTCGATCCTGAGACGCCATTTTTCCACGGGCGCATGGGCGAGGTGTCGTACGAGATGCTTGCCGGCCTCGATAAGTTCGGCATCGGCAAGATGATCACCAAACTGGTCGGACCCGAGAACGTCACGGAGCGCATGCAAGCGTCGCTCCTTGAGATGGGCAAGACCATCGTATCGTGGCCGCAGCTCGGAGGCGCCGCGCTCGTGAACGGAGCGGCGGTGGCGTATTGCGCACGGAAGGTCATCAACGGCGAGCCGCTCGAAGGGAATCGCGCGCTCGTGTCGCTCGATGAGAAGCTCGTTCCGGGTTATGACGGCCCCGAAGAGACGGCGCGACGCGAGAAGGTGACAGAATCGTTCCGGACGATGTTCGGGCTATAATAGAGATATGCGTTCGGATCTGGAGCGGATCCTCACAGCGGCAAACCAGGCGCCTTCCGGCGAGAATTGCCAGCCGTGGCACTTCGTCGTGCGCGGTTCAACCGTCGAAGTGCACCTTCTCGCCGATCGCGACCGTTCGGCCTATAGCTGGGGCGAACGCGCATCCTATCTCGCTATCGGCGCGGCGATCGAGAACTTGGTCATCGCTGCCTCCGCGGAGCACTATCGCGCTCCCGTCCGTTATTTCCCCGACCCCGAGAACCGTTTCCACACCGCTACCGTGACGCTCGTCTCGGAACCATCTTTGGCGATCGATCCCCTCGTGCCCGCGATCGCAGAACGCGCGACGAATCGGAAACCCTATGATAAGAAGCCGCTCTCGAAGGCGGACGCGAGCGCTCTCGCCGGAGCCGCGAAAGAAGCCGATCTCGTCCTCGTTGCTGAGCGGGAGAAGATAGAACGGCTCGGGCGCGTCGGCTCGACGAACGAGGAGATCATGCTGGCGAATCATGGTCTCCATCGTTTCTTTTTCGACCACGTCAATTGGACGAAGGAAGAGGATGAAGAGAAGAAGATCGGTTTCTATATAAAAACGCTTGAGCTCCCGCCGCCGGCTCGGGCCATGTTCCGCGTGATGCAGCACTGGCCCATCATGCGCGCGCTCGCGACGCTCGGCATGAACCGGGTCGTCGCTGTTCAGAACGGCGCGACGAACGCGTCGGCAGCGGCGATCGGGGCGGTGCTCATCGACAGCATCGAACCGGTGGATTTCATTCGGGCAGGCAGGACCGTGGAGCGGGTATGGCTCACCGCAACCGCGCGGGGGCTCTCGGTCCAGCCCTTGACCGGCGTCCTTTTCTTCAAGCTCATGATCGACGGCGGCGATGGAGCGAAGATATTCAGTGCCGCCGAGCGCTCGCTCGTGCAGAAGGCGTATGAGGAGGCAGCCGAGCTCGTGGATGCGCGAGGGAAGCACATCGCGTTCATGTTCCGAGTCGGGAAAGGAGACGCGCCCTCGGCTCGCGCTATCCGCTTTCCCCTCGAACAAGCGGTCACCGTCGTATAAAACGTCTGTTATTCTGGCGATATGGAAGTCGCCGCGCTCGTTAATATAAATGCGGATCTCCTCTTCGTCGGTATAGCCGTCGCGGGCATGCTGCTCCTCGGTTCGATCACGTATTTCAACGGACCGATAAGCGCAACGAACCGGACATTTTTCTATTTCACCGCACTCACCGCGGTGTGGAGCATTTCGAACTATCTTGAGTACCGATTCTCCACGACGCTCGCGACCTTGTGGGCTCTACGGGCCCACGTTTTCATATCCGCAGCGCACGCGCTCTTCTTCTTCCAACTCGCGTATGTGTTCCCCAAAGAACGGATCACGTTGCCTGCGTGGTATCGGTACGGCCTGCTCCCGCTCGTGGCCCTGACGATGGCCATCACGCTCACGCCGCTCGTCTTCCCCGGCGTATCCGAGCTCGCTCCTCCCGGCTATGTGACGAATCCGGACCGGGGACCGGGCCTCATACTCTTCACGCTCGTCGCGTTCGGCCTCCTCATCGCGGGCGTGGCGACGATCGCGGTTAAAGCGTGGCGTGCCGTCGATCCGCAGCTGAAGCGTCAGGAGGTGATGCTTGCGGCGGGCATGGCGCTCATGGCCGTACTCATCCTCCTCTTCAACGTTTTCCTGCCGATATTCTTCGATCAGCTCCGTTTCATTCCGCTCGCGGCCCTCTTTTTGCTGCCGTTCATCGGGTTCATTTCGTATTCGATATATCGGCACAACCTATTCGACCTCAAGGTGGCGACGACTGCGTTCCTCGGATTCACCGTTACGGCCTTCACCCTCGCGAACATCGTATTCTCGACCGGAGCCGTAGCGATCATCGTCAACGTCACCGCGTTCTTCATCGTGCTCATCGGCAGCATCAAGATCCTTCGGGATACGCTGGCGCTCAAGACGCTCACCGAAGAACTTTCCGAAACCAATGCGCGGCAGGAAGGGCTCCTGCATTTCATCGGGCACGAAGTGAAGGGCTTCATGGCGAAGGACGAAGGCGCGTTCGCAGCCCTCGTCGATGGTGATTTCGGGCAGTTGCAGGACGGCATGAAGCCTTTTGTTGAGCAAGCGCTTGCGCAGGCACGTTCTGGCGTGAAGTCGGTGACGGACATACTGACGGCGTCGAACCAGAAGAAAGGAACGGTTTCCTACGCGAAAGAGCCGTTCGATCTGCGCGCGGTCGCGGAAGATGTCGTTGCGAAGGAACGCTCGTTCGCGGAGGACCGAGGCCTCAAGCTCTCCTTTGCCGCGGAGGAAGGCGCATATCCGGCCATAGGCGACAAGGCGAAGATAAGCGATCATGTCCTTCAGAACATCGTCGAGAATTCCATTCACTACACGCCGCAGGGTTCGGTCACCGTCACGCTCTCGCGCGGACAAGGAAAATACCTTTTCCGAGTGCAGGACACGGGCGTCGGCATCACGGACGAGGACAAGACGAAACTATTCACCGAAGGCGGCCATGGAAAGGATTCCCAGCGGGTGAACGCTCATTCGACTGGGTACGGCCTGTATATCGCGAAGAACATC
>DASTHB010000047.1:0-5749 GCA_035718415.1 Minisyncoccota bacterium
CATTATCCTGAAGGCGTCACGCACCACCCTTTCAGGGCTAGTGCCGTCGTCGGTCTTGATACGTTGACCGATGAGCACTTCAAGGTCATGCGGAGAAAGAAAGGTTGGACAAAGCAGCCTTTCTTCTATGCGCTCTAATACAAACGGCGCGAACGAAAGTTCGCGCCGTGATTGTTTTACTCATTCCACCGGCATACCGTTCTTGAAATACACGCGGACCTGGCAGCCACGTTCCATGCACTCGATCGCCGCGGTCACCGCGTCCTCAAGCGACTCGCGCCGCATGATGCCGCGCGTCAGTCCGCTCACGTACGCAATGCAGAAATCGAGCCCCGGTATACCGAGTCTCACATCGAGAGGTGGATCCGCCCATTCAGGCATAGTGCCTCCATTGCAGGGTTCAACCGTGTAAAGCATACTCCTCGCCGCGTCTTCGCTCAAATTGAAAACGCGGGACCGAAGTCCCGCGTTTTCAATTTATATGAGAACTACAGAGCCCGCGGCGTACGCGGCGCGAACGACGTGGTCTTCGATTCGTACTGCTCCGAAACCGGACGCTCGGCCTGAAGCTTCACGATATCCGCGTGCTTCTTGCTGCCTGCGAAACCGGTACCGGCCGGTATGAGACGACCGAGGATGACGTTCTCCTTGAGGCCGCGAAGGCGGTCCACGCTTCCGCGGAGCGCGGCATTGATGAGTATCTTCGTGGTCTGCTCGAACGATGCGGCCGAGAGGAACGAGCGGCGTGAGAGCGCGCTCTCCTTGATGCCGAGAACGATCTCGACGGACTTGGGCGGCATGCGGTTGCCCGCGGCCGCCTCCTTAACGGCTCGCGCGAACTCCCAGTCCTCGACGATGTCGCCGACGGAGTAGTCCGTGTCGCCAGCGTCCGTGATCTTCACGCGCGAGAACATCTGCTTCACGATGACTTCGAGGTGCTTGCGGGAAACCGGAGCGCCCTGAAGCTCGTAGATCTTCGACGCTTCCGTGATGATGTACTCCTGCACGATGGCCCGGCCCGCGTACTCGAAGAGTTCGTCCAGGTCCGAGGAACCGTCAGTGAGTATCTGGCCCTTCGAGACTGTGTCGCCTTCCTTCACGAGCGGGACGCGCGGATACGGCGCGAGGTACTCGTACGCCGAACCGTCCTTCTTGCCCTGCCCCGCTTCCGGTGCGACGACGATCACCTTCTCTCGTCCGGCTTCCTTCACTTCCATGACGATGCCGTTCGATTTCGAGATGACGGCCGGGTTCTTCGGCGAACGCTTCTCGAACACTTCCTCAACGCGCGGGAGACCGCTCGTGATGTCGCCGCCGACCGACGCCACGCCGCCGGCATGGAACGTACGCATCGTAAGCTGGGTGCCCGGTTCGCCGATGGCCTGTGCCGCGACGGTGCCGACCGCTTCGCCCAGGTCTACCGGCTCGAGCGTCGTGAGGTCCATGCCGTAGCACGTTTGGCAGATGCCGTAACGGGTCTCGCAGGACATCGGGCTTCGTGCGACCACCGATTGCACCGTCGACGAAGCGAGCGCGCTCGCATCCTTCGGCGTAAGGTAATGTCCCTTCTTGAAGAGCACGGTGCCGTCCGCGTCCTTCACCTCTTCCGCGAGCGTGCGGCCGCGAAGCGCCTCGGCATAGTTGATCTGGATTCCGGAGGCCGAGATGCGGTTGATCTTCACTCCGCGGTGCGTACCGCAGTCCTTCTCCGTGATGATGGAGTCCTGCGCGACGTCGAAAAGGCGGCGCGTGAGGTAACCGGCCTTCGCCGTGCCGAGCGCGGTGTCCGTGAGACCTTTGCGCGCGCCGTGCGTCGACATGAAATACTCGATCGGGTTGAGGCCTTCGATCATCGACGACGTGATAGGCACTTCGATGGTCTGGCCTGCCGTGTTCTGGATGAGGCCCTTCATGCCCGCCATCTGGGTGAGGTTACCCAAGGTACCGCGAGCGCCGGACCACACCATGTCGTATACCGAGCCCATCGGGTCGAGCTCCTGGCCGACCTTCTTTTCCACTTCCTGCTTCGCGCCCTGCCACGTTTCGATGGCCATGCGGCGCTTCTCGTCTTCAGAGAGGAGGCCGTTCAGGAAGTCATCCTGGATCTTCACGACCTTCTCGTTCGCGGTGTCGATGATGCGCTGTTTGTCGGCGGGCACTTTGATGTCGCCGATGGCCCAGGTGATGCCCGAGCGCGTGGCGTAGTCGAAGCCGAAGCGCTTCACCTTGTTCACGATGTTCGGGACCGCATCGAGGCCGTACTTCGCGATGCAATCGTTCACGATGCGCGAGAGCACTTTCTTCGTGATGGTCTCGTTGATGAACGGGTAGTCGGACGGAAGGACCGTGTTGAAGAGGAGGCGGCCGACGGTGGTCTCGAACGGATGCCCGTCGAACTGCTGGTACTTCTCCTTACCGGTCACCGGCATGATATGGATCTTGGCGCGCGTATCTATGGCGCCGTATTCCGACGCGAGGATGGCCGCGTTCGGCGAAGCGAAGTATTCGCCTTCGCCCTTTGCACCGATGACTTCCTTCGTGAGCCAGTAGACGCCGAGCACGATGTCGAGCGGTTTGCCGGTGAGCACGATGGTGTCGCCCGACCCCGGCTTCAGGATGTTCTTGTTCGCGCTCATGATGTTCTTCGCCTCCCATTGCGCCTCGTCAGAGAGCGGCACGTGGACCGCCATTTGGTCGCCGTCGAAGTCCGCGTTGAACGCGTTACAAACGAGCGGATGGAGCTGGATGGCGTCGCCTTCGATGAGCCGCGGGCGGAACGCCTGGATGCCCTGGCGGTGAAGCGTCGGGGCGCGGTTCAGCATCACGTACTTGCCCTTGATAGCTTCTTCGAGGAGCTCCCACACCTCCGGCACGCCGTCTTCGATGAGACGGCCGGCGCCGCGGATGTTGAACGCGAGCTCGCGGTCGAGAAGACCGGCGATGACGAACGGGCGGAAGAGCTCGAGCGCCATGTTCTTCGGCAGACCGCATTCATCGAGCTCGAGGTCCGGACCGACGACGATCACGGAGCGTCCCGAGTAGTCGACGCGCTTACCGAGGAGGTTCTGGCGGAAATAGCCCTGCTTGCCTTTCAGATAGTCCGCAAGGGACTTCAGCGGGCGTCGCTGCGCCATGGTCATGGCACCGGCTGCCGCGCCGTTCTTGCGGATGGAATTGTCGAGGAGGGCGTCGACCGCTTCCTGAAGGATGCGCTTTTCGTTGCGCAGGATGACTTCCGGCGCGTGTATGTCGATGAGCTTCTTCAGGCGATTGTTGCGGTTGATGACGCGGCGATAGAGGTCGTTCACGTCGGACGTCGCGTGGCGGCCGCCTTCAAGGGCGACCATCGGGCGGAGCGCCGGCGGGATGACCGGGATGCGCGTGAGGAAGAGCCATTCGGGACGGACGCCGGAAGCGATCATGCCTGCGATGAGCGACAAGCGCTTCGCGAGCTTCTCGCGCTCTGCGGCGCCAGCGGTCTGATACCGCTCGGAGAGCTGCTTCTCGAGCGCCTTCAGGTCGAGGGCGCGGAAAATATCGTAGATAGCTTCGGCGCCGATGCGAGCCTCGAACAGGCCGCCGTATTTCACAGAGAAGCGGTGGTATTCGAGCTCATCGAGCACGCGGCCGACCGCGATGCTTTCGATCTCGGCTTTCGTGAGCGTCATTTTCTCCTTGAGCGCGTCACGTTCCTTGTCCTTCTCGAGCGTCTTGTATTTCGATTTGTATTCGCTTTCGAGCTCGGAGATGAGCTGTTTCTTCTCCTCGTCGGAAACCTTCGTGATGATGTAGCCGGCGAAATAGATGACCTTCTCAAGCTCGGCTGCCGACGCGCCCAGGATGAGCGCCATGCGGCTCGGGACCGAGCGGAGGAACCAGATGTGCGCGACCGGCGTGCAGAGCTCGATGTGGCCCATGCGCTCGCGGCGCACGATGGAGCGGGTTATTTCGACTCCGCACTTGTCGCAGACAATGCCCTTGTAACGGATGCCCTTGTACTTGCCGCAGTAACATTCGTAATCCTTCTCAGGTCCGAAGATCTTCTCGTCGAAGAGGCCGTGCTTCTCCGACCGCTGGGTGCGGTAGTTGATGGTCTCCGGTTTCGTCACTTCGCCCGAGGACCAGGCGAGAATGCGTTCCGGGGATGCGAGAGCAAGCCGGAGGCCGTTCCAGACTTCGCGCGGAGGGAGTTTGCGGGGGGTGAGTGCCATGATGGTGGTTCTTAATTAGTAATGGCTATTCATTCTCCGGCGGGAGATTCAGCGGCTCGATGTCGAGCGCGAGTCCCCGGATCTGGTTAGTAAGCACGGCAAACGATGCCGGCGTGCCGCTGTGGCTTATCGGTTCGCTCTTCACGATCGCATCGAAGGCTGCCGAGCGGCCCTGGATGTCGTCCGACTTGATGGTGAGCATCTCGCGGAGCGTATATGCCGCGCCATAGCCGAGAAGCGCCCACACTTCCATTTCGCCGAAACGCTGGCCGCCGTTCTGGGCCTTGCCGCCCAAAGGCTGCTGCGTGATGAGCGAGTATGGACCGATGGAGCGCATATGGATCTTGTCCTCCACCATGTGATGCAGCTTGAGAACATACATATAACCGACGGCGATCGGCTGGGCGAACGCTTCGCCCGTACGGCCGTCGAAGAGCTTCATCTTGCCGCTCTTGTCGAAGCCGGCCTGTTCAAGCTCGACTTGGATCTCGTCGGCGGTTGCGCCGGCGAACGGCGGGACGACCGCCTGATAGCCGAGCGTATTCGCGGCGAGACCGAGGTGCATCTCGAGGATCTGCCCGAGGTTCATACGGGACGGAACGCCGAGCGGCGTGAGGATGATGTCGACCGGATTGCCGTCCTTGTCGTACGGCATGTCGGCGACCGGAAGCACGCGCGAGATGACGCCCTTGTTGCCGTGGCGGCCGGCGAGCTTGTCGCCCACACTGACGTTTCGCACCTGTGCGACCGTGACGACGATCTTCTTGATGATGCCCGTCTCGAGCTCATCGCCCTTCTCGCGGCTGAAGACGCGCACGCCGATGACGCGGCCGCGCTTGCCGCCTTCCATGCGGAGCGATGTGTCCTTCACGTCCTTCGCCTTGTCGCCGAAGATTGAGCGGAGGAGCCGCTCTTCCGGCGTCAGCTGGGTCTCGCCCTTCGGGGTGACCTTGCCGACCAGGATGTCTCCCGGGCGCACTTCCGCACCGATGCGGATGACGCCCTCTTCATCGAGGTTCTTGAGGCGGAGCTCGCCGACGTTCGGAATGTCGTGCGTCGTCGTCTCCGGGCCGAGCTTCGTGTCGCGCACGACGCATTCGAAGTCCTCGATGTGGACCGTCGTGAATTTCGCTTCCTCGACGAGGCGTTCTGAAATGATGATGGCGTCTTCGTAGTTCGCGCCGTTCCAGCTCATGAACGCGACACGGACGTTCTGTCCAAGCGCGAGCTGGCCCTGGTCCGTCGACGAGTTGTCCGCGAGGACGTCGCCCTTCTTCACCTTGTCTCCCACCGCGACCGACGGGCGGTGCATGAAGGCCGAGTTCTGGTTCGTCTGGGTGAGCCCCTGGAGGCGGTACTCGCGCTTCTTCCCTTCCTTGTTCTCGACGACGATGCGGCGAGCATCGACGTACGTCACTTCGCCTGCTTCAGCGGCCAGGACGAGGCGTCCCGTCGACTTCGCGGCGTGCGTTTCGATGCCGGTCGCCACGAGAGGCGCTTCCGGGATGAGGACCGGAGTCGCCTGCTTTTGCATGTTG
>DASTHB010000048.1:0-3295 GCA_035718415.1 Minisyncoccota bacterium
TCATGCGGGGCGCGCGGAGCTTATTGCGCGGGATCATGCCGTCGACCGTCTTCCGGACGACCTCGGCGATGCCCTTCTTCGCGATGAGCTCCTCCATGGTGACCGAACGCAGGCCGGCGCGGTAGCCGGTGTAACGCGTATATGTCTTGCCCTGCGCGCGCTTCGCGGATACATAGAGCTTCGACGCGTTCTCGATGACAACCTTCACCGGGATCGCGAGATTCTTCGCAAAGCGCACCGAGCGCTTTCCGAGCAGCGCGTGCGCGGCCTCGCTCGCAACGCGGCCAAGGGTGCGGTCCGTCGCGTCGATGACGTACGTCGAAGGTGTCGGTGTAGTGTTGGTTGTCATAACGATGTATTTCTATTAAACGAATGCGATGTACGCCAGCTTGCGGGCGTCATTCGCTCCGCGCGCGGCGCGCTTTACGATGCGCGTATAGCCGCCTTTGCGGTCCGCATAGCGAGGGCCGAGCGTGGCGAACAGCTTTGCGACCGCCTCATCATCGCCGAGCCGGCTCTTGGCCAGCCGTCGCGACGCGAGCGTATTCTTCTTCGCGTAGGTCACAAGGCGCTCCACGACCGGGCGAAGAGCTTTCGCTTTCGCTTCCGTCGTCGAGATGCGCTCCTCGAGGATGAGGGAACGCGACAGCGACTTCATGAGCGAACGGCGCTGGCCGCTCGTCCGATGGAAGGTTTGTGCTTTCTTTGTGTATGCCATGATGATTACTCGCTTTTCAGCGTCAGGCCCTGGCCGGCGAGGGCGCGCGAGATGTCGCCCACCGCCTTATCGCCGATGCCGTCGAGTTCCTTGAGCGCCGAAGCAGTCTTGCGAGCAAGTCCTGCGGCGCTCTTGATGCCCGCCTCCTCGAGGGCGGAGACGATGCGGGGCGAAAGGCCGAGTTCGGAGACCTTTACTTTCGAAGCGTCCACCGTGGACTCCTGCGCGTCGGACGGACCTGATTCCTCGGAGGCGGATGCGCTCTCCTGGAAGCCGATGACGGCCCGGAGCTGATGGATCATCGTTTCGATGGCCTGTTCGAGCGCCTCGCGGGGACCGATGGTGCCGTTCGTCTCGATGAGGATGCGCAGGCGATTGAAGTCAGTGCGGTCGCCGACGCGCATGTTCTCCACCTCGTAGTTCACGCGGCGGATCGGGGTGAACGTCGCGTCGAGCGCTATCGTGCCGATATCGACTTTCTCCTTCGTCAGCACTTCGCGAGACACATAGCCGAGGCCTCGTTCGATGGTGGCCTCCAGATTGAGAGACGCCTTCGAGCCGGAGAGGTCGGCGATGTGCTGGTCCGGATTCTTTATCTCTACCTGCGACGGAAGCTTGAAGTCCGAAGCCTTCACTTCCCCGGCGCCCTTGTAGGAAAGCGATATGGTCTGCGGCTCATCGCCGTGCAGGACGAAATGCACGCGTTTCAAATTGAGCAGTATCTCCATGACGCTCTCGCGAGCGCCCTCGATGGTCGCGAACTCATGCGGCACATCCTCGATTTTGACCTGCGTGACCGCAGCACCCGGAAGCGACGAAAGGATGATGCGGCGGAGCGAATTACCGAGCGTGTGCCCGTAGCCCGGATAGAGCGAGTCTATTTCATAAACGCCCTGCACTCCTTCTTCGGAGACGATGCGGGGCTTCGACGGAAGCGTGATCTGGTATTCCATAACTCAATCGTAATTACCAATTAATAAAATTACCTCGTGTAGAACGAGATGACGGACACGAGGTCACCGGCAACGTCCGCCGAAGCGAACGTCGGCCGTTCCGTCACACTGCCCTGCATCTTCGACACATCCCAGGTGAGCCAGGACGGCAGCGTGCGGTCCGCAGCGCGTTCGGCGAAGCCCGTGAGCATGCCGTGACCCTTCGAACCCTCGCGCACGCCGACTTGATCGCCGACGCGCACCGTGTGCGAGGGAATGCGTATCTTCTTGCCGTTCACCGTGATGTGGCCGTGCGCGACCATCTGACGGGCTCCGCGTCGCGTCGGCGAGAGGCCGAGCCGCCACACCACGTTGTCGAGGCGCATCTCAAGAAGCTCGTGGAGGCGCTCCGTCGGCTTCGCGGCATCAAGCGATGTGCGTACGTAATTGACGAACTGCCGCTCGGGAAGCCCGTACGTGATGCGCACTTTCTGCTTCTCGAGCATCTGCTTGCCGTATTCGCTCTGGCGTCCGCGTCCGCGGCGCTTGTTCTTCGCGGAACGCTCCGCGGAAAGCGCGAACTTCTGCGTCTGCGCTTTCTCGAACACGGTCGCGCCGAGGCGCTTGGCTGTCTTGTATCGGGGTCCTGTTTTCATAATTAGATGCGACGAGGCTTAGGCGGACGCGGACCGTTATGCGGTACCGGCGTCATGTCCTTGATAGCGCGGATCTGGATGCCCTTTCCGGCAAAGGCGCGGAGTACGGACTCGCGTCCGGCACCCACGCCGCAGATGACGACCGAAGCCTCCTTGAGTCCGATCATCGCACCCTTCTCGCCGAGGAATTCGCCGACTTTCGCCGCCGCGTACGGCGTCGACTTGCGGGCGCCGGAGAAACCGAGCGTACCGGCCGAGGATGCGACGATGGCATTGCCCTTCTCGTCGGTGAGGACGGCCTTCGTGTTGTTGAAGGTCGCTTCGATATGAAGCACGCCCTTCTCGAGATGGCGCTTGGTGGCCTTCGACATCGCGCGTTCCTTGCGTCCCGCATCGAGTCCCTTCCCGCTCTTCTTGATGATTCGTTTCTTTCCCATAATAAATTATCAGCGATTAGGTCTTCTCAAGCGTGCGGCGACCGGACGTCATGGTGCGGCGGACGTTGCCGCGTCGCGTTCGCGAATTCGTTTTGGTGCGCTGACCGCGGACCGGCAGGCCGCGGCTGTGGCGATCGCCGCGGTGCGACTTGATGTCCTTCAAGCGCTTCACGTTCTGGCCGATCTCGCGGCGGAGCTCGCCCTCGATGGTGTATGCCTCGGCCAAGGAACGCACCTTCGCTTCCTCTTCGGAGGTCAGGTCGGTCGCCTTCTTCGTGACCGGCACGCCCGCTTTTGCGAGAATGTCGAGCGCGCGCGCCGGTCCGATGCCGAAAATGTAGGGCAACGAATAGGCGAGCTGCTTATTATCGGGAATGCTGACGCCGGCGATGCGCATGAATAAAAAAATTAACCCTGGCGAGCCTTGCGGCGCGGGTTCTTCTTGTTAATACGGTACAAACGCCCGCCGCGGCGGACGAGTTGGTCTCCCGTCTGTTGAATTTTTATAGACGCACGGACTTTCATTTATGATCGCTAGGTTGTTAGGTTAAT
>DASTHB010000049.1:0-4785 GCA_035718415.1 Minisyncoccota bacterium
GAAACTCCTCGCGGATTCGCGCGCGGAGCTCCGTGCCGAGCGGTTCGCCGCTGCTGGCGCTCGCGCCAAGAACCCGAATCAGGCCAAGAAGCTCCGGAAGACGATCGCACGCGCCCTCACGGAGACCCATGCTCGCGCCTCTAAGGAATCAGCCGCATAACTTTTTATCCATGGAAAACAAAACCTCTCGTCCTCAATCGTTCACCGGAACCGTCGTCAAGGCGGCGATGAAGGACACGGCTACGGTGCGCGTGGACCGCTACGTGAAGAACGCGAAGTACAAGAAGTATTTCGTGCGCTCGAAGAAATACCTCGCGCACGATCCGGGCAACACTGTGAAAGTAGGGGACACCGTGACGATCGTCGCGACGAAACCCATTTCGAAGATGAAGCGTTTCGCGATCGACAGCGCGAAGACCGTCCGCGGCAAGGGCGCGAATAACGAAGACTAATATGCTCCAGGACCGCTCCATCGTAACCATTGCAGACAACACCGGCGGACAGATCGGCCGCATTTTCAAGATCCTCGGCGGATCGAAGCGCCGCTACGCCGGCATCGGCGACACGGTCGTCCTCTCCATCCAGACGGCCCAGCCCCGCAAGGCCGTAAAGAAGAAGGATATCTTTCGCGCGGTCATCGTTCGCCAGACGAAGCCGTTCGCCCGCAAGGACGGCAGCTACATCCGTTTCGACGAGAACGCGGTCGTGATCATCGAGAAGCAGGGCAAGGAGATGGCCCCGAAAGGGAACCGCATCTTCGGTCCGGTACCGCGCGAGCTCTCCGAGATGGGCTGGCATAGCATCGTGGCGCTCGCCCCTGAGGTCGTCTAACGAATCATATATGCACGTCAAAAAAGGAGACAAAGTGAAGGTCATCACCGGCAAGGACAAGGGGAAGTCCGGTGCGGTCCTGCGCGCCTTCCCGAAGGAGAACAAGGTCATCGTCGAGGGCGTCGCGCTCTATAAGCGCCACCGCAAAGGACAGACCGGCCAGGTCGGCCGTATCGTCGAGAAGAGCCGCCCCATCGATGCGAGCAACGTCGCGCTCGTCGAATCGCCTAAGAAATAACGTATGTCCCTCACTAAAGATCGCCAGCAGAATTCCTACGCCGCGCTCCAGGCTGCGTTCGGCTACACGAGCCCGATGCAGGGCCCGCGCATCTCGAAGGTCGTCGTTTCAACGGGCGTCGGCAAGAAGCGTGACAAGAAGGTGCTCGAGGTCATCGAGGACCGTCTGTCGAAGATAACCGGTCAGAAGCCGGCGCCGCGCGCCGCGCGCCTGTCGATCGCGTCCTTCAAGGTGCGCGAGGGCGACACCGTCGGTCTCCAGACAACGCTCCGCGGCGCCCGCATGTACGATTTCCTCGACAAGCTCGTGCATATCGCCCTTCCGCGTACGCGCGACTTCCGCGGTCTTTCGCCGCGCGCCATCGACGATATGGGCAATATGACGATCGGCATCAAGGAGAACACCATTTTCCCGGAGACGTCCGACGAGGACCTGAAGGACGTATTCGGGCTCGCTGTCACGGTCGTGACCACCGCCAAGTCGAAGGCGGAAGCGGAGGCGTTCTTCCGGCACCTCGGGTTCCCGCTCATCGTTGACTCGAGCGAAAAACGCTGATACTCTGTGGACACGCTCCGAGGAGCATTTTTTTATGGCTAAGAAATCCCAGCTTGCGCGCCTCATCAAAAAGGAACGCCTCGTCACGAAGTACGCTGAAAAGCGTGCGGCTTTGAAGCTGGCGGGCGACTCGGAAGGGCTCCAGAAGCTTCCCCGCAACTCTTCGCCGGTCCGGCTCAAGAACCGCTGCGCCATCACCGGCCGCTCGCGCGGCTACATGCGCACGTTCGGCGTTTCCCGCATCAAGTTCCGCGAGCTCGCCCGCGAAGGGAAGATCCCCGGCGTAAAGAAGGCATCATGGTAACGGACCGCGTCGGCGATTTCATCATTCGTCTCCAGAACGCCGCGCTGGCGGGAAAAGCGACGGTCACGTTCCCGCATTCGTCGCACATCCTCGAGATCGCGAAGAAGCTGAAGCAGCTCGGGTTCATCGCCGAGGTCGGCGTGAAGGGCGAAGGCGAGGTGAAGAAGACCATCGAAGTGACGCTCGCCTTCGATGAACGCGGCGTCGCGAAGCTTCGCGGCGTGAAGCGCATCTCGAAGCCGGGCCGGCGGCTCTACGTTCCGGCGGCGGGCGCGCATCGCGTGAAGGGCGGCACGGGCGCCCGCGTCATATCGAGCCCGAAGGGCATCGTCTCGGATTCCGAGGCCCGCAAGGCGAAGGTCGGCGGGGAGGACCTCTTCGAGATCTGGTAATTATTTTCGTACTATGAGCCGCCTCGCAATCAAACCCATCTCATCCGGAAAGGCCCAAGTCACGGTCGCTGGTGGAACGCTCTCCGTAAAGGGGGCGAAAGGCACGCTTACGAAGCGCGTGCATCCGCTCATCGACATCGCCGTGTCACCGGAAGGCGTGAAGGTGTCGCCGAAGGACTCGTCGCGGCTCGCGAAGGCGCTCACGGGCACGTTCGCGTCGCACGTGAAGAATATGGTGCAGGGCGTCGACACGCCGTACATGAAGAAGCTCATCCTCGACGGCGTCGGCTATAAGTACGAGGTCCGCGGCAAGGACATCGTGCTCACCGTCGGATTCTCCCACCCGGTCACGCTCGCCATCCCCGACGACGTCGCGGCGAAGGTCGAGAAGAACGTCATGACGCTCGAGAGCATCAATAAGGAGTCGCTCGGCCAGTTCGCGGCCATCGTGCGCGGCGTGAAGCCGCCGGAGCCGTATCTCGGCAAGGGCATCCACTACGAAGGCGAGGTCATCCTTCGTAAGCAGGGCAAGAAAGCCGTCTAACGATATATGAAAAAGACCGCGCTCAAATCCGTTCTCCGTTCGCGCCGCCAGGTGCGCGTCCGCGCACGCATCTCAGGCACGGCGGAACGCCCGCGCCTCGCCGTGTACAAGAGCAATCGGTTCGTGTCCGCACAGCTCATCGACGATGTGGCAGGAAAGACGCTTGCCGCAGCGCATGGCCGCGATGCGAAGGGTTCCCAGTCGGTGCAGGCCGAAGCGGTCGGCTCGGCTATCGCGAAGGCGGCTATCGCGAAGGGCGTGAAGGCCGTTGTCTTCGATCGCGGCGGTTACCGCTACGGCGGCCATGTGAAGGCGCTCGCCGATGCCGCTCGCAAGGAAGGACTCACTTTTTAAATCATTATGACCAGCCCCGTAGAAAAAGAGACCATACAGGAGATCCAGGCGCCGGAAACGGCGGCGGGTCAGTCGACCGCGCCCATCACGGGCGAAGCGGTCCCTGAAGCGCACGCGCCTTCCTTCCGGAGCGGACGGGGTTCAATCCGCGGCCGCGGCCAGCGCACTCCCGGACGCATGCGCATGCCGCGCGAACGTTCCGAATTCGATCAGGTCACGCTCGATGCTCGGCGCGTGGCCCGCGTCATGGCCGGCGGCCGTCGCTTCAATTTCAGCATCGTCGTCGTCATCGGCGATCGGAAAGGGCGCGTCGGAGTCGGCCTCGGCAAGGGCGCCGACACGGCGCTCGCCATCGATAAGGCCGTTCGCGATGCGAAGAAGCACCTCATCACCGTCACGCGCACGGCGACGGGCTCCATTCCGCACCAGGTGCACGACAAGTACTCGGCGTCCATCGTCGAGATCATGCCCTCATCGGGCCGCGGCCTCGTCGCCGGTAGCGCGGTGCGCACGGTTCTCGACCTCGCGGGCGTCACCGACGTCGTGACGAAGATACACAGCCGCACGAAGAACAAGCTCACCATGGCGCGCGCGACCGTGAACGCGCTCAAGAAGCTCCGCGCGAAATAATTTCAGTACCATGCAGCTCAACACACTTTCTCCCCGCACCAAAGCAACGAAGCGCCCGCCCGTCGGACGCGGCGGCAAGCGCGGCAAGACCTCCGGCCGCGGCGGCAAGGGTCAGACGGCCCGCGCCGGACACAAGATCCGCCCGGCGGTCCGCGACCTCATCTGGAAGCTTCCGAAGCGCCGCGGCCATGGCAAGAACCGCGCCCGCACGGTCCGCACGAACCGCATCGCCGTCTCGGCGGTGAACCTCGCTGCGCTCGATGCGGCATTCAAGGCAGGAGAGATCGTCTCCCCGGCGACGCTTCTTGCGAAGGGTCTCGTTCGCCGCGCGAAGGGCCGCGCTCCCAAGGTGAAGATCCTGGGCACGGGCGAGCTCACCAAGGCGCTGGTCGTAAACGGGTGTATGCTGTCCGAAACCGCCTCCGCGGCGATCACGGGGAAGGGCGGCACCGTCCATGCTTAATACTTTCGTTCATAAGCTCAAACTGGCTTTCGGCGATCCGGAGATCCGCGCGCGCATCCTCTTTCTCGTCGGCGCGCTCGCGCTCTTCCGCCTCCTCGCCTCGATCCCCGTTCCGGGGGTCGACCGGAACGCGCTTGCGGCTTTCTTCTCGAACAATCAGTTCTTCGGCCTCCTGAACATCTTCTCGGGCGGCGGACTTTCGAACCTTTCCATAGTCATGCTCGGCGTAGGACCGTACATCACGGCGTCCATCATCATGCAGCTTGCGACCATCATCTTCCCGCAAGTGAAGCAGGCGTATTTCGAGGAAGGGGAGGCGGGCCGCGCGAAGTTCATCAACTGGAGCCGGCTCCTCACCATCCCGATCGCGATACTGCAGGCCATCAGCTTCCTCTTCCTCCTCAAGGGGCAGGGCATCATCGCACCGCTTGATTCGACGGCCCTCATCGCGAACATCGCGCTCATCGCCGCAGG
>DASTHB010000050.1:0-8114 GCA_035718415.1 Minisyncoccota bacterium
CTTTGCCATAGGATTAGCGGGAAACGATGGACGTCTTAAGAGGAAGCTTCATGCCGGCTTGGCGGAGATGCGCGCGAGCGACCTTCTCGTCGACGCCGTCGAGCTCGAACAGCATGCGGCCGGGGCGGACCTGGAACACATAGTGCTTCGGATCGCCTTTGCCCGAACCCATGCCCACTTCCGCCGGTTTCGACGTGACCGGACGATCCGGGAAGATGCGGATCCACATCTTGCCGGACTTCGCCGTCGCGCGCGTGAGCACTTTGCGAGCGGACTCGATCTGGTTCGAGGTCACGCGCGAAGCCGTCACGGCCTTGAGGCCGAACGAACCGAACGCGAGCGTGATGCCACGCGTGTCAGGACGCATGAGCTTCTTCTCGCTCATTCGCTGGGTCTGCCACTTGCGGTGTTTTACTTTCTTAGGGAACAACATACGAAAATGATTAGCGGTCGTTCATCGTGACCTTCGTGTTCTTGTCCTGGTACACGTTGCCGCGATAGATCCACACCTTGATGCCGATGACGCCGTACGGGAGGTACGCCTGCTCATGAGCGAAGTCGATGTCCGCGCGGAACGTCTGGAGCGGGATGCGGCCTTTCTTTATCTCTTCCTTACGGCTCATTTCCGCGCCGCCCAAGCGACCGGAAATCGCGATGCGCACGCCCTCGACCTCGCGGACGGCGATGACCTTCTCGATGGTCTGCTTCAAGACGCGGCGGAACGGCATGCGCTTCTCGAGACCTTCGGCGACCATGTACGCGACGACGGCCGCGTCGGTCTCCGGCTGGCGCACCTCGTTGATGTCGAACTTGACCTGCTTTCCGGCCGGGAGCGCGTCCGGTGAGCACTTGCGGACGACGTCCGTTATCTCCTGGCGGAGCTTCGTGGCGTTCTCGCCTGAACGGCCGATGACGAGCCCCGGGCGGGCGGTCGATATGATGATGCGGAGCTCATTGGCCGAGCGCTCGATCTCGATATTCGAGGTATAGGTGCCGCGAAGGCGCTTCGCGAGGAAGCGTCGGACGGTCTCGTCCACCTTCACGTTCGTGCGATAGCTCTTCTTGTCGCTCGTGAACCAGCGGCTCTTCCAGTCCCGGATGATGCCGAGACGATGCGCATAGGGATGTACGATGTGCGTCATATGAAAATTAGGAAAGCGTGACTTTCACGCGGCTCTTGCGGCGGCGGATGGGCGCGGCGCGGCCGAAGGCGCGCGGCATGTAGCGGACCAGCATGCCGGCGCTCTCGACGACGATGTTCTCGACCTTGAGGTCCTCGACCGACTTACCTTCCTCCTTCGCGTTCGCGGCCGCGCTCTTGATGAGCTTCTCTATCGGCTTCGCGGAACGGAGCGGCAGGAAATGGAGCGCTTCGAGCGCCTTTGCGACGGTCTTGCCCTTCACGAGGTTCGCCACGAGGCGGACCTTGCGCGGGGTCTGGTTATAGGACTGGAGCGTAGCGGTGGCCATAGTTATTGCTTAGCTGCCGGGGCGGCGGGCTTCGCGGCTTTCGCGGCCGCGATCTCGGACTCCTGGCGCTTCTGCTCGATCTCCTTCTGCATCTTGCCGCCGTGGCGGACGAACTTCTTCGTCGGGGAGAACTCTCCGAGGCGGTGGCCGACCATTTCCTCGGTGACGAGGACGTCCACGTGCTGCTTGCCGTTATGAACGCCGAGCGTAAAGCCGATCATCTCGGGGCTCACCTGGCTCCGGCGAGCCCACGTCTTAATCACCCCGGCGGAAGCCGGTTTCTTGTCGATGACTTTCTTCAGGAGCTTAGCGTCCACGAAGGGTCCTTTCTTAAGTGATCGAGACATGGTCGAGTAATGAAAAGCCCGCGCAAGCGCGAGATAACGACAAGATACAGCAAGGAACGGAAACCGTCAAACATTGGGCCCTTCCCCGTTTTAAGGCGTATACTGGACGTCTATGAACCGACAAACCATCTTGGGCGGAGCCGTCATTTTGGCCGTTTTTGCCGGCCTCGCCTTCTTTGGCCTATCGCGGCCCTCCGCTCCCGCATCGGCCCCGGAAACGGCGCAAACGCCCATTCTTCCAGCCGGCCAGTACGTCGAACATGCCGCCTATTACGACATCGTTGCGAATTATGCGACGTCCACCCCACTTTCCGCGAAGGCTAACGTCGTCGCTATCCGCACGATGCAGCAGTTCATCGCCGATACCATCGCCGAGTTCAAGAAGAACGGTAATTTCGACTCGCTTACTGCCCGCGATATCCAGATGATGGGATACGACAAAGGACGCAAGCAGACGCTCGACGTGAAGTACCTTTTCGGATCCTCATCCAATACCGTTTCCTATATCTACACGATATATATGGATACCTTGGGCGCGCACGGCAACACGGACTTCAAGACGTTTACCTTCGATAAGCGAAGCGGCGCGCTTCTGTCGCTCGCCGATGTCTTTCTGCCGGGAGCGAAGTATCTCGATACGCTTTCTTCAAAGAGCCGGTCGATGCTGGCCGGTAATCTCGCCCCGTACGGCGTACAGTCTGAGATCGATGCCGGGACGACGCCCGAGGAGTCTAATTTCTCCGACTTCTTCCTCGATAACCGGGATTTCGTCATCCTCTTCCCTCCCTATCAGGTCGCTGCCTATGCTGCAGGTCCGCAGACGGTCCGCATCCCGCTTTCCGACCTCTCGAGCATCCTGAAACCGGCGTATCGCTAGTGATAATGAAAACCGCCGCCCCTTGGGGCGGCGGTTTATTCATATTAGCTTTCCTTGCGGCGCTTGCCGACTTTGCGGCGGGAGACGATGAATACGTTCGAGTATTTCTTCGGCGTGCGGGTCTTCTGTCCCTTGCCGGTGGGCTTGCCCCACATGCTCTTCGCGCGCCGAAGACCACGACCCTGACGGCCTTCGCCGCCGCCGTGCGGATGGTCGACGGGGTTCATCGCGGAACCGCGGACCGTCGGACGGATGCCGAGCCAGCGGCTGCGGCCTGCCTTGCCGATGACGACGAGATTGTATTCCTCGTTGCCGACGGCGCCGACGGAAGCCCAGGAGAGGTCCGATATCTTGCGGATCTCAGACGAAGGAAGCTTCACCTGCGCATAGCCAGCGTCGTGAGCGACCACTTCGGCATAGTTGCCGGCGGAGCGGACGAGGCTTGCGCCCGAGCCCGGAGCGATCTCGATGTTGTAGATGAACGTGCCGACCGGGATGCCGCCCAAAGGACGACGATTGCCGGCGGTGAGCGGCGCCTTCTCGGAGACGATGAACGTGTCGCCGACCTTCATCTCCTTCGGGACAATGACATAGCGGCGCTCGCCGTCGCGGTAGAGCGCGAGGCCGATGAACGCCGAGCGGAACGGATCGTATTCGATGGTCTCGAGCTTCGCCGGGATGTCCTTCTTGTTGTACGAGAAATCGATCTGGCGCAGACGCTTCTTATTCCCGCCGCCCTGATGGCGCGTCGTGATGCGTCCGAAGCCGTTGCGGCCGCCCTGGTTCTTCTTCTTCGCGAGAAGAGGCTTATAGGGCGCGTCGCCCGAGAGCAGCTCCTTGTACGGGAGCGTGGTCATGAAGCGGCGGCTCTTTGACGTGGGTTTGTAAGTCTTCATACGTATATGGTTATGCGAACTGGATGGTGTCCCCCTGGTTGAGGTAGACGTAGGCCTTGCGGCGCGAAGCGCGAACGCCGAAACCGCGGCGCGTGCGCATGTTCTTCCGTTTGCCCGGAGTGTTCACGATGCGGACCTGCTTCGGCGAGACATTGTAAAGCTCCTTGATCGCGCCGGCGACCGACGCCTTCGTCGCGCTTGCCGGGATGGCGAACGCGTACACGCCCTTTTCGGTGCCGAGAAGCGCCTTCTCCGAGAACCACGGGGCGCGTACGATGTCGTGCGCGACGCCGTTCGCGCTTTTCGACGCGCGAGCAATGCGCTTCTTCGCTACCTTGTCCTTCTTCTGCTTCTTCGACGTTGTTCCAAAAAGTGCCATACGAAATTACTTAGCGCGGGCAATGAGCGCCTTGAAGGCGGCCTCCGGATTCTCGATGACGAGATACTTGTGCGAGAGCACTTCGACCGGGCTCATGGCGCGCACTTCCTCGGTGGAGACGCCGTCGACGTTGCGGAAGCTCTTCACGACGTTCGCGTCGTACGAATCGAGCGCGATGAGCGCCGAGCTCTTGCCCTTCACGGCGAGCTTCGCGTTCGCCGCTTTCGATATCGCCGAAAGCGCGGTGAGTGCGTCCTTCGTCTTCGGCGCGGCGAACGAAAGGCTCTCGACGAGCACGATCTCTCCGTCCTTCGCCTTGCGGGAAAGGATGGCAAGGAGGGCGCCGACGCGCATCTTCTTGTTGATCTTCTCGCTGTAATCGCGGGCCGTGCGCGGACCGAACGTCACGCCGCCGTGACGCCAGATCGGTGAACGGCTCGAGCCGTGGCGGGCCTGGCCGGTTCCCTTCTGCTTCCACGGCTTCTTGCCGCCGCCCGAGACTTCGGCGCGGTCCTTCGTGTGTGCGCGGTTCTGACGCTTGTTCGCCTGCATCGCGGTCACGACCTGGTGCACGAGGTCGCTCTTCCACGGCTTGCCGAAGATGGCTTCGGGAAGGGTCATCGTCGCGACTTCCTTGCCCGCGAGCGAATACACCTTCGCCTCGATGGGCGCGGCGCTCTTCTCTGCCTTCTCCTTCTTCATGGTTTTCTTTGCGGTCGAAGGTCCCGAACTCTTCATGTCTTTGTGAGGGGTAGCCATAGTATTCAAATTACGCAGCGATGACCTCGAGCACGGTTCCGCGGCGTCCCGGGACAGCGCCCGACACGATGAGCTCGCCGGCGGCAGCGTCGACGGCGAGAACCCTGAGGTTCTTCACGGTCACGCGATCGCCGCCCATGCGGCCCGCCATGCGCTTGCCCTTCGCGACGCGACCGCCGGCGCGGCCGCCCGAGCCGCCGATCGAACCCGGCGACCGCTCAGTGTGCTTCTGACCGTGGGAGCGCGGACCGCCGTGGAACCCGTGGCGCTTCACGACGCCGGCGAAGCCCTTGCCTTTCGTAAGGCCGGAGACCTGTACGACGTCGCCGACGGCGAAAACGCCGGCATCGAGCGTCGAGCCGACTTCACCCGCCTCTCCGTCGCGGAATTCGCGGATGGCCTTGTATGCCTTCCCTTTTCCGTGTCCCAAGACCGCCTTCGAGACGGTCTTTTCGCGGCGCGCGCCGAAACCGACCTGAATAGCCGAATAGCCGTCCTTGCCGTCCTTCGTCTTCACCTGTGTGACCGTCACCGGACCGGCGACGAGGACCGTCGCCGCGCGGGCGCGTCCGTCTTCCCCGTATACGCGGGTCATTCCTTCCTTGGTTGCGAGAATGAATTTCATTTTTTAAGCAAAATCGCGCCCCAGCCATCGCGGGACGCGATTTTGCTGGAGGTCCCCCAGATAAAACCGGTGGGACGTAGCGTTGGAGGCACTCTACAGGAGGGGCCGGAAATATGCAAATGAAACGGCCGCGAGGTTCTCTCGCGGCCGTGGACCGATCAGGAACCGGAACAGGTTTCCGGCTCCTCTTTATGTTTCTCCTGGAACGTGGGTTCGCTCGCCTCATAGAGCTCGGCGAGACCTTCTTCGAGCGCTTGCTGCTGGAGCCAGCCCCAGCGCGGGGTGGCGTTCTGCATCGGCATCACCTCCTTTCCGATCGTGACGGCTTCATTTCCTCTTCTTCCGCTCGCACTTCTTCGGCGGGACCTTGAAGATCTCGGCGAAATCAGCGCGCAACGCTTCGATCTGGAGCGTGAATAGTTCGGAAGCAAGCTCCTCGGAGATCTTCCACTCGTGGTGAAGCTGCGAGAGCTTCGGGAGATGCCGCCCGGCGCACCGTCGCTCGAGATCGATCTGATCAAGCGAGCTTTGGTAGACGTCGAGGGCGTCCCAGAGGAAGTTCTGCATCTCGCGGTGCGCTTTTTCTGCGACCATGCGAATCTCTCGGGGGACGTTGGCGCCAAGCAAGCGTTCGCGTTCCTTCTTGAACGAACATATCGCCGCCCGAGCGGCGGCCATGCGACCTTCGATGGTCATGTTCCGCTCCTCGGTTGGATATCTCCGGGTACTTTACGGCAAAGGGTTGCAAAAAACAAAGAACCCGCCGAAGCAGGTTCTCTGCCGGCGGGTCATTTCGGACCGAAATCGCTGTACATAATGCCGTCGGGATCATGTTCCTCTCGGCAATGATTCTAAAGGGCATTCTCGCCGCCCTTGCACCGCTGCCCGCAGTGCCCGCACCGGCGACTGTGCAGCGGTATCTGGCTCCGGAGCTCGCGCACTGCCGCCAACTGTTCTCGGAACCGAGGCGACGCGACTATTCGCCCCGGGTCCGCATGAATTTGCCCGTTGTTCGCGAAAGCGCGTTCGCCAGAAAGTGCCAAATCGCAATTCAACTTTTCCGCTTTCCGACGGCGCTGGATGAACCGCCGTATCGACTCTATCCACTTGCGCATAACAATTCTCCTCGCAAGTTTTCCGAGCGCTACTCTAACACAAAACCGCCCTTGCGGGCGGTTTTGCTGTATCTTGGCCGTCTGTTTTACACCATCTTCACATCGATCGTGACTCCCGACGGCAGGTTGAGGTTCGTGAGGGCCTCGATAACCTTCGGCGACGGGTTCATGATGTCGATGAGTCGCTTGTGGATGCGCATCTCGAACTGCTCGCGCGCGTCCTTGTGAACGAACGTCGAGCGGTTCACCGTCCACCGCTTTATCTCGGTCGGAAGCGGCACCGGGCCCACGACGGTCGCGTCGAAACGCGCCGCCGTATCCATGATCTGCTTCACCGAAAGGTCCAGGATCTTGTGCTCATAGGCACGCACCCGGATGCGAAGCTTGTGCTCCGCGGGAGTCCCGGCTGCCTTCTTCGCGCTCGCGCGCTTCTTAGGAGCCTTCTTGGTCTCAGTAGTTGCTGCCATAATGAGCCGTTAATCGGATAGACCTTACGCCGTGATCTTCGTCACGACGCCTGCGCCGACGGTCTTGCCGCCTTCGCGGATCGCGAAGTGCTGCTCCTGCTCGAGCGCGACCGGTGCGACGAGCTTCACCTTGAAGGTGACGGTGTCGCCCGGCATGACCATTTCCTTCCCTTCCGGAAGCGTCACTTCGCCCGTGACGTCCGTGGTGCGGATATAGAACTGCGGCTTGTAACCGGAGAAGAACGGCGTGTGACGGCCTCCTTCGTCCTTGCCGAGGATGTAGACCTCGGCTTCGAAGTCGGTGTGCGGCGTGACCGAACCGGACTTCGCGAGCACTTGGCCGCGATGCACGTCTTCCTTCTTCGTACCGCGGAGAAGGATGCCGGCGTTGTCGCCTGCCTGTCCTTCCTGGAGCTGCTTGTTGAACATCTCAATGCCGGTGACGGTCGTCTTGGCCGTCGGCTTGATGCCGACGATCTCGACTTCGTCGCCTACCTTGATGACGCCGCGCTCGATGCGTCCTGTGACGACGGTGCCGCGACCTTCGATCGAGAAGATGTCTTCGATAGGCATGAGGAACGGCTTGTCCGTCTCGCGCTTCGGCATGTCGAAGTACGTGTCCATAGTGTCCACGAGCTCCTTCACCTTCTTCGCGTAATCATCGTTCACGTCCTTCGCCTCGAGCGCCTTGAGGCCCGAGCCGCGGATGATCGGCGTATTCGCGCCGTCGTAGCCCTGCTTCGTGAGAAGCTCGCGGATCTCCTCCTCCACGAGGTCGATGAGGTCTGCCTCCGCTACCATGTCCACCTTGTTGAGGAAGATGATGAGCTTCTTAAGGCCCACCTGCTTCGCGAGGAGGATGTGCTCGCGCGTCTGCGGCATCACGCCGTCAGTCGCGGCGACCACGAGGACCGCTCCGTCCATCTGGGCGGCGCCCGTGATCATGTTCTTGATGTAGTCGGCGTGGCCCGGAGCGTCGATGTGTGCGTAGTGACGATTCGGAGTCCAGTACTCAGAGTGGTGGAGAGCAATAGTAATACCACGCGCCTTTTCTTCAGGTGCGTTGTCGATACCATCGACACCCTCAACGCGGGCGCCGAAGCCCTGGTCCTTTGCCATATCGAGTGTATGGAGAATGGAAGCCGTGAGCGTGGTCTTGCCGTGGTCAACGTGGCCGAT
>DASTHB010000051.1:0-2595 GCA_035718415.1 Minisyncoccota bacterium
CGTACGGCCGCCTGTCATCGCGGTGATGGGCCACATAGACCATGGAAAGTCGTCCTTGCTCGACTACATCCGGAAGACCAATGTGACCGCCGGCGAAGCCGGCGGCATCACGCAGCACGTCTCCGCCTATATCGCGGTCCACAACGACCGCCCGGTCACCTTCCTCGATACGCCCGGCCACGAGGCCTTCAAGTCGCTTCGCACGCGCGGTGCTGCGGCGGCGGACATCGCCATCCTCGTCGTCGCCGCGGACGAGGGCGTCATGCCGCAGACCTTGGACGCGCTCGCCGCTATCAACGAGGCCAAGATCCCGTTCATCATCGCGGTCACGAAGATCGACAAGAACAACGCGGACCTGCAGATGGCGAAGAATTCCCTGCTTGAGCACGGCATCTATATTGAGGGCCTCGGCGGCGACATCGCCTACGCGCCCGTTTCGTCGAAGACCGGCGAAGGCGTGCCCGAGCTCCTCGATCTCGTCGTCCTCGCGGCCGACCTCCTCGAGCTCACGGCCGACCCCGAGGCGAGCGCCACGGGTTTCGTCCTTGAATCGACACAGGACCCGAAGCGCGGCGCTTCGGCGACGCTCATCGTGAAGGACGGTACGCTCGCGAAAGGATTCGTGGTCGCGGGCGACGCATATGCCCCTATCCGATTCATCGAAAGCTTCCGCGGCGAACGCGTCGAAAGCGCCGGCCCTTCTGAGCCAGTGCGCATTTCCGGCTTCTCGAAGCTTCCGACCGCCGGTTCGCTCTTCTCCATAGCCGAATCGAAAAAGGAGGCAGAGGCGCTCGCGCGGAAGAACGCGAAGGAAGCGGCCGTCGCTCCGGACCGCGACGCGCTGCCCGAGGGCATGGCGGAGCTGGCGCTTATCGTGAAGGCGGATGTCGCCGGGAGCGTCGACGCTATCGTGCATGAGCTCAATAAGATCACGCACGAGCGCGCGATGATACGCGTTATCGCATCGGGCGTCGGCTCCGTCTCGGAGAACGACGTCAAGACGGCGTACGCCTCCGGTGCCACCATCATCGCTTTCAATGTGGGCACCGACGCGATCGCGAGTGAACTCGCCGACCGCGAAGGGGTATCCGTGCTGTCTTTTTCCATAATTTACGAACTCGCGGAAAAAGTGACCGAGCTGCTTGGCACGGCCGCTCCCGCGGTAAAAAGCGAGAAGGAGCTCGGCCGCGTGCTTGTCTTGAAGCAGTTCTCCTCGACGGCCAAGAAGCAGGTCATCGGAGCGCGCTACGTCTCCGGAGCGCTGTCTGTGAAAGACCGAGTCAAGCTGATCCGAAAAGGCGAAGAGATCGCTCGCGGCAGCGTCCTCAATCTCCAGCAGGCTCGCGCGGACGTGAACGTCATTAAGACGGAAGGCGACTTCGGCGCCGAGCTGGAGCTCAAGGAGCCGCTCGCCTACGGCGACGAGATCGTCGCGTTCGCTGTTTCCGAATCATGAGCCATTCGGAAGACCGCGCGCTCGAGGCGATAAAGCATGAGGCCGCCCAGTTCATCCTGCGCGAAGCGGGCACGGAGTCGCTCATCACCGTCACGCGCGCCAAATCGATCGGCAAAGGCGAACGTGTCGCGGTATTCGTGAGCGTTTTTCCGGAGGAAATGGCGCATTCGGCCCTCACCTTCCTCGAACGCCAGCGCGAAGCGTTCTCGGACCACTTAAAGAAGCACGTGCATATGCGGATCCCGCGTGTGGACTTCCTGCTTGAGAACAATGAGGACATGGGCGAAGCGCCGAAAATCTAGTAGTATCGACTGGAGCGGCCCGGTGGTGAAGTGGTAACACAGCGGTCTGCAAAACCGCGATGCGCGGGTTCAATTCCCGCCCGGGCCTCCACGGAGTACTATAGGAGTGCGCCAAGGTGATGGAATTGGTAGACATACAGGACTTAAAATCCTGAGAGGGCCTAAAAACCCTCATGTGGGTTCGAGTCCCACCCTTGGTACTGATTTGAGTCCTGCGGGACTCGAAAGCCGGAGGCCGACGGGCCGAGGCGGGGTCGCGCAAAATCAGCGCAGAGATTTATGCGTGACCGAGTCCCACCCTTGGTACCAAAATTACGCGAGTCTTGTTAGCGACGATATCCTAGGACAGAAATCGGCATTTTGATACAATGGGGCGTCTATGGGCAAGCGAGGCCGGACAAAAAAGATTGGCGTGTTCGACTCCGGCTTGGGTGGTCTCCATGTGCTCAAATCGATCGCGGCCGCCCTTCCAGACTACGACTACCTCTATCTCGGCGATACTGCGCGGGCCCCGTATGGCGATCGACCGCAGGACACTATATATACGTATACGAAACAGGCCGTCGACTTTCTCTTTAAGCACGGAGCGGGACTCGTCATCATCGCGTGCAACACGGCATCGAGCGAGGCGCTACGCCGCATTCAGGATGAGTACGGCGCAAAGAAGAAGGTACTCGGCGTGCTCATTCCCGCCGCAGAAGAGGCCGTCGAGAAAACGGCCGGGCGCGTGGGCGTCATTGCGACGCATGGCACAGTTGCCTCGAAGAAATTCGTCCGCGAACTGAAGAAGCTCGACCCGCTCGTCCGCGTGTATCAGCAGGCGTGCCCGCTACTCGT
>DASTHB010000052.1:0-4413 GCA_035718415.1 Minisyncoccota bacterium
CGATCTCGGATGAGTCCACATCGTGGTAGGAGCCGTCGTAGAGGTCGATGGAGATGTCCACCATCGGGAAGCCGGCCAAAAAGCCACGAGACATGGCCTCGCGCACGCCCTTCTCCACTGCTGGGATGAACTCTTGCGGCACGACGCCTCCCTTGATGTTGTTCACGAACTCGAAGTGGTCCTCGCGCGTGACGTTCTTCGGTATCTTCGCGCCCTCCTCTATCGGCTCGAGCTTCTTCATCTTTATCTTCACGTGGCCGTACTGACCGCGACCGCCGGTCTGCTTGATGTACTTGCCTTCAGCGTCAGCGCTGCCCTGAATCGTTTCGCGGTACGCCACCTGCGGCTTACCCACATCGGCAACGACGTTGAATTCGCGCTTCATGCGGTCCACGAGAATTTCGAGATGGAGCTCGCCCATGCCGGAGATGATGGTCTCGCCCGTCTCTTCGTCGGACGTGATGCGGAACGTCGGGTCCTCGTCGGCGAGCTTACGGAGCGCGATGCCCATTTTCTCCTGGTCGGCCTTCGTCTTCGGCTCGATGCGGAGCGACACCACCGGCTCGGGGAATTTGATCTCCTCGAGCACGATAGGATTCGCCTCGTCGCAGAGCGTGTGCGAAGTCTTCGTATCCTTGAGGCCGACGGCCGCGGCGATCTCGCCGGTGAATACCTGTGCGACTTCCTCGCGCTTGTCCGCCTGAAGCCGAACGATGCGGCTGATTCGCTCGCGCGTACCGGTCGTCGAGTTGTACACGTATGAGCCGGCCGTGAGATTGCCCGAGTAGACGCGGAAGAACGTGAGCGCGCCGACGAACGGGTCGGTCTGGAGCTTGAAGGCGAGCGCACAGAACGGTTCGTCATCGCTCGCGTGGCGCTCGATGGCTTCTCCTGTCTTCGGATTAGTGCCGGTGACCGGCTTGAGATCGAGCGGGGACGGCAAGTAATCCACGACAGCATCGAGGACGAGCTGGACGCCCTTGTTCTTGAGTGCCGAACCCGTGTATACCGGGAATACTTCGTTCGCCATGACGGCTTTGCGCAGTATCGCTTTCAGTTCGTCGACGCTCGGCTCCTTGCCTTCAAGATAGGCGCCCATGGCGGCGTCATCGTTCTCGACGATGCGCTCGACCAATTCGGAGCGGTATTTCTTCGCATCTTCGACAAGATGCGCCGGGATCTCGCCCTCGATGACTTCGTCGCCCATGTTGCCGGCGAAGGTGTAGCCCTTCATCGTGAGCAGGTCAACGACGCCTTCGTGCTGTCCCTCCTCCCCGATGGGGATCTGCATGCGGATGGCCTTCGGAGAAAGCCGGTCGAGGATGGATTTATAGGAATTCTCGAAGGATGCGCCCGTACGGTCGAGCTTGTTGATGAAGCAGACGCGCGGTACCTGCGCCTCGTCGGCGTAGCGCCAGTTCGTCTCGGACTGCGGTTCGACGCCGGCGACGCCGTCGAAGACGACGATGGCGCCGTCAAGAACGCGCATGGAGCGCTTCACCTCGGCGGTGAAGTCGATGTGGCCCGGGGTGTCGATGATATTGAAACGGAACTTCTTCGACGTATCCTTCTTATCCTTCTCCGACGTCTTGGCCCAGAAGCAGGTGATGGCGGCCGCGGTGATGGTGATGCCGCGCTCGCGCTCCTGCTCCATCCAGTCGGTCGTCGTCTGCCCCTCGTGCACCTCGCCGATCTTGTGCTGGGCGCCGGTGTAGTAGAGCACGCGCTCGCTGGTGGTCGTCTTGCCGGCGTCGATGTGGGCGATGATGCCGAAGTTGCGCACTCGTTCGAGAGGATAGTCGCGGTTCATACGTGATAAATAAAAATAAGCTGCCCCCGGCATCTTTCTACCAGTGCTCGTTCGGGAAACGAAATATGAATCTCTTTTCCGCTCACTCGCTTGGTAGTAAAAAGCGCCTGAGGCGTTACTCGTGATAGTAGCGAAAATCGGGGGAAACGCAACTCATTGCCCCTACACAGAAGGGGGCTATACTGACCGCATATGATGTACCCCTATTATGGTTATGGATACGGTGGTTACGATGCGACGTTCGGGATCTTGGTGCCCATCGTTCACGCGCTCTCAATTGCTTTCGTGGTCCTCGTTATCGTGCTCGTCGTACGGCGATTGGTCATCGGCAGAAACGGCGGGCAGGACTGGCATCACATGAGGAATCGCTGGGCAGCACGCTCAGGCCTCGATATCCTCAATGAACGATACGCGAGGGGCGAAATAGACAAGGCTGAGTTCGAAGAGCGGAAGAAAACGCTCCTTGGCGAATAAGGAAAGCCCCGCGGAGAGCGGGGCTTTTTGACGCTTACAACCGGGTGATCCCCGGAGCGAGCTCTTCTGATTCGACTACGCTGGCGTACCGAGGCGGTATTTTGAGCGTTCCGCTCTGGTACTTCGGACGGTAGTCGACCAGCTCGAAGCATAGATCGGCCTTCTCGCGATCGCTCAGTTCGGGGAACCGGGCGAAATCCGCGGGCAGGCACGCGCTGCAGTACATGCAGCCGTTGCCTCGTCCGAACGACACCTGCTCATAGCAGCCGACGACAACGAGCTCGAACCGCAAGCTGCCCTTTCCGGACCTGACGATAATCTGTATCGTCCGGACGGGCTCCCGTTTGTACATTGCGTTTCGCGCCTCCACCACGGCGCCAACAGAGCTTGGTCCACCGGTGATCGGCAACGAAACCTTCTTCATGCCCACGGCGGACATAACCACCTCCTTTCGTCTACGTGCACCTCTGGGCACCTTACCCTAAAAAGAAACGCTCCGCAATGCGAAGCGTTTCTGTCAAACGTATGCAAACTTAGGCTCGAACCGCTCGTCTTACCAGGCGAAGTGCGCGAAGGCCTTGTTCGCATCCGCCATGCGGTGCATCTCGTCCTTCTTCTTGATGGCGTCGCCTTCGTTCTTCGCGGCAAGGAGGAGTTCTGCGGCGAGCTTGTCCGCCATGGGCTTGCCTTTCTTCGAGCGCGCGGCACCGATGAGCCAGCGGAATGAGAGCGCGAGCCGGCGGTTCTGCGGCACTTCGCGCGGAACCTGGTAGTTCGCTCCGCCGACGCGGCGGGAACGTACTTCCATCAAGGGAGAAACGTTGCGGAGCGCCGATTCGAACGTCTCGAGCGGATTCGCTCCCTCCTTCTCGACGATGGCGAGGGCATCGTACACGACGGTGCGAGCGACATCCTTCTTGCCGTTCCACATGAGCGCATTGATGAAACGCGTGAGGGTTTCGGATCCGTACTTGAGGTCCGGACGCCAAGAACGCTTCTTTTTGAGAGGGCGGCGCATATGCTTTTATTTAGATTTTTGCGGGCGCTTCGCACCGTAGCGCGAGCGGGACGTGCGGCGCTTCTCGAGGCCGGCCGTATCGAGCTTGCCTCGGACGATGGTGTACTGAACGCCAATGTCCTTCACGCGGCCGCCGCGAAGAAGCACGACCGAGTGCTCCTGGAGATTGTGAGTCTCGCCGGGTATGTAGGCCGTGACTTCCATGCCGTTCGTGAGGCGCACGCGGGCGATCTTTCGGATAGCCGAGTTCGGCTTGCGCGGGGTCTTCGTGGTCACCTTCGTGCAGACGCCCCGCTTGAACGGCGACGGGAAGAACGTGGGGCGGTTCTTGAGCGCGTTGAATCCGCGCGAAAGAGCCGCCGTGCGGTCCTTCGAGCTACGGACTTTCCGTCCCTTGCGGGAGAGCTGATTGATGGTGGCCATTTAGTTATGTAGGCATACCCCCGGCGTTCGCCTCGGATAAATACGCGTGGACGCGTCTTATCGCTCGGCTCACTTGGGTGTAGAAAACCCGCGCGTGCGGGATAGGAGCACTATATAGAAACAGCTGAGGAAACGCAAGGTTCAGGCCTCGGGACCTTCATCAAGCGGCTCGCGATATGGGTCGACGGAGTACCGACCCGGCGGCGGTGGCGGTGGTGGCGCCTGGCGGGGTCCAGTTATGGGTGGCGGAACGCTCGCGGGCCGAGGCGCGGGGGGCATCTGGGGGGCGGCCGGCCGAAACGCCGGCTGAGGCGCAGCGTTCTGCCCTCCAGCCATCGGCGCGCGGGTCGCGGGCGATATCACTCGCGGCGGAAAGGGACGCTGCATCTGCCCCGGGAGATTCGGCGGTGGCGGTGCCGTTCGCGGGCGCAGATCGATGTGCGGCTCTTCGTGGTCCTCGAGTAGTCGTGCTGCATCGAGCGGTTTCGGCTGTGAGGGAGTCATCGGGCGCTGAACGCGCGGCATCGCGGGCTCAATGTTCTGCGCGCCCATCGCACTCGGTGTCGCACGCGCGGCGGGCGTTAGCGGCGACTGCTTCATCTCTTCGTGGCGCAGCGGTACGAATATCCTTTCGTTCACATCCCGAGTGATGCCGTCAATCGTTGCATCATCGAGTCCGGCGTCTGAT
>DASTHB010000053.1:0-7197 GCA_035718415.1 Minisyncoccota bacterium
GATAACCATACTCACGCTCGGTCTGTTCTCGCTCGTCATCAATGCGCTCCTCGTCTTGCTCGCATCGGCGATAGTTCCGGGCTTCGCCGTCGCAGGATTCTGGCCGGCGTTCTTCTTCGCGATAGTGCTCGCCATCATCAACTGGGTGTTCCACGCCTGGGTCTAGCGCATGGACGCCGAACTCAAAGCGAAGCTTGATTCGATTGAAGCGCTCGCCGAACGCGCGTATCGGTCTGCCGAAAGCTCCCGCAAGATACTCATGTGGACCGGCATAATCACGGCGGTCCTCTTCATACTGCCGCTCATCGCGCTCATGTTCGTTATCCCGTCGTTCTTGAGCACGTATACGTCGGCCCTGTCCGGCACCGGGATCTAAAGCGCGCGTCTGCCCCGGATGATATTGATGACGATCGGCAGGAATGAGATGACGACGATGACGAGCGACAACGGGAGGATGTAGTGCTCGCTGTCGGGGAGCACGGTGCCGAGGAAGTAGCCGAGCAGCGTCATGCCGGTGCCCCAGAGGATGCCGCCGACGGCGTTGTACGAGAGGAATTTCGCATATTTCATGCTGCCGATGCCGGCGAGAATAGGCGCGATGGTACGGACGATGGGGACGAACCGCGCGAGCACGACGGCTCTGCCGCCGTATTTCTTATAGAACAGTTCCGTACGTTTCAGGTATTCCTGCTTGAAGAAGCGCGAATCCTTGCGCGCGAAGAAGCCCGTACCGACATTTGCGCCGAACCAGTAGCCGACGGAATCGCCGAGGATAGCGGCGAGGACGACGAAGGTGATGAGCGGCGCGACCGAGAGGAACCCAACGCCCGACATGAGCCCTGCGGCGAAGAGGAGCGAATCGCCAGGGAAGAAGATGCCGATGAGAAGGCCGCTTTCGGCGAAAATGATGATCGCGATGCCGAGGTAGCTGCCGGTCTTCACGATGGCGAGCGGGTCGAGCTTCGCGCACGCAAGCAAGAAGTCCATCATGCGCGTCATTGTAGCAGACGCATCCCATACAAAGCGCGTTAAGAGGCGTTCGAGGCGATATACCCCATCAGATATTTCAACTTATCCTCGTGGAGAACATCAGGACATTTATCTCACGGGGTATACTGATAGCAAATGGAGGCACCGAGCCTGAAAACTCCGGAGGAGGAGCTTGCGTACCTGCGCGAGCAAGTTGCGCGCAAGGAGGCGGAACTGGCGCACGGAGCGAAAGCGCCGGATCCGCTCGAGCACGTGCGCATCGTATCGGAGACTATCCATGAGCATCGCAAGGCGCCGATGGAGATACTGGCGCCCGAATACCGCTTGAACGAACGGACCGAAAAGGCGGAAGCGGACTCGCTGCTCGTCGATTTCAACCTGGGCGGCAGCGAAGAGGCCGTGCGGACGCTCGAGAAGACCATGCTCGAGAAGGGCATCAAGAACGCGCTCATGCTCATGGAGAAGCTCCATGATCCGCGCGTCGCTGACGACTTCCATCGCTACCTCGTCCGCTACGTCGCTTCCGGGCTCGTGCCGCCGGGCGCGGATGAGAAGGCGCCGCGCTTCCGCGCGCTCAAGATGACGTTGTACGAGATAGCGCTCCCCGAACCGAAAGCGGACGCCGCGCCGAAGCCGCTCAAGGAGCTCATATCCGGCATGGAGCAGCTTTACGCAGGACTGCTTTCGATAGGCGACGCGGCTCCCGGCGAGCCGAACTATTACGCGCTCGAGCTCGCGGTGCCTGCGGAAAGCCCCGAACTGCAGTTCTATGCCGCGGTCCCGACGAGCAAATGCAATCTGTTCGAGAAGCAAGTGCTCGCCATCTACCCGAACGCGCATGTCGTTCCTCAGCCGCTCGATTACAACGCGTTCGCGCAGAATGGGACATCGCTCGCGTCCGTCGCGAAGTTCGCCGCGGAACCGGCGCTACCGGTGAAGGACTATGGCGACTTCGACTACGATCCGCTCAATGCGATAACGAACGCCTTCGCGAAGATAGAGCACACGGGAGAAGGCGCCGCGCTGCAGCTCATCATCGAGCCACGCGGCGAACGGCACCTCGCGCACTACCGGAAGATACTCGCCGCGCTCAAGAAGGGCGAGAAGCGCTCGTCCGCGTTCGCCCTTCCCGAGACCGCGCTCGGCACGTTCGCCCACGATATCGGCAAAACGCTCTTCAGCTCGAAGCCGAAGGACCCGGAAAAGGCGAAGGAGAAGAAGCTCCAGGAAGCGGATGCGAACAAGATGACCATCGAGCAGATCGAGAAAAAGATAGCGGCGCCTATCGTCGGGACCACGATCCGTCTGGTCGCGTCCGCGAAGGACGAATCGAAAGCGAATCAAGTGCTCGCGGAGCTCGAAGCGGCGTTCAATCAATTCGGCAATACGAACGGCAATCGGTTCGAGTTCCGTCGCGAGCAGGGGCAAGTTCTCGAGGACTTCTCCTTCCGCTTACCATCGAAGAATGCACTACCGCTCTCCCTCAAGGAGCTCACGACGGTCTATCATTTCCCGCCGTCCGGTATCGCGAGCTCACCGCATCTGCGCCAGGCGCGCTTCACGCATGCGCCCGCTCCCATCGACCTGCCGACGGACGGCGTGCTTCTCGGCACGAACGAATACCGTTCGACGCTCACGCCCATCCATCTTTCGGACGACGACCGACTGCGCCATCTGTACGTCGTCGGCCAGACCGGCACCGGCAAGACGGGCCTTCTCAAGTCCCTTATCACGCAGGACATCCGGAACGGCGAAGGGTGCTGCTTCATCGATCCGCATGGCACCGATATCCTCGACGTCCTCGCCGCCGTGCCGCCCGAACGGTACCAGGACGTCATCTATTTCGATCCGGCGGACTTGTCGCGCCCGTTCGGTCTCAATTTCCTCGAATACGACGCCGCCCGCCCCGAGCAGAAGACGTTCATCGTGAACGAGCTCCTCATGATCTTCAAGCGCCTCTATGGCGACGTGCCGGAGAGTATGGGCCCCGCGTTCGAGCAGTATTTCCGGAACGCCACTCAGCTCGTTATGGAGGACCCCGCGTCCGGCTCGACCATCCTTGATATCGCCCGCGTGCTTTCGAACGCCGAATTCCGTCGGGAGAAGCTCGCGAAGAGCATGAATCCCATCGTGAACCAGTTCTGGAGCGAGATAGCGTCGAAAGCGGGCGGGGAAGCGTCGTTAGAGAACATCGTTCCGTACATTACGAACAAGTTCGACGACTTTACCGCCAACGACTTTATTCGTCCCATCGTCGGTCAACAGCAGTCGTCATTCCGCTTCCGCGACATCATGGACCAGAAGAAGATACTGCTCGTGAACCTTTCGAAGGGCCGCCTCGGAGAGCGCAATGCGAACCTGCTCGGCCTCATCGTCGTCGGCAAGCTCTTCATGGCCGCGCTGTCCCGTGCTGACAGCCCGGGCGCCGCGCTTCCGCCGTTCTATCTTTATATCGACGAATTCCAGAACGTGACGACGGATTCGATACCGGGGATTCTCTCGGAGGCGCGGAAATACAAGCTCTCGCTATCGGTCGCGCATCAGTTCCTGTCGCAGATAGACGAGAAGACCCGCGGCGCCGTGTTCGGGAACGTGGGCAATCTCGCGGTATTCCGCGTGGGGGAGGAAGATGCGGAGTTCTTCGCGAAGCAGTTCGCGCCCGCGTTCCAGGCAGCCGATTTCGTGAACCTCGAGAACCGTACGGCCTACGTGAAGATCCTCTCTCGGGGGACGCCCCAGAAGGGCTTTGATATGCGGACACCGGACCTTCCGCAAGGGAATGCCGAGCAGACAGCGGATCTTATCCAGCTGTCGTCGCTCACTTACGGTCGGGACCGTGCTACCGTTGAGAATATGATACGCGAGCGATACCTCTCGCATTAATACCATGCCGCCTGAAAAACAGCCGCGAATCGGCACGCAATTGGAAGACGCTTTCAAGAAAGCGAACGGCAAAGCTGAAGCCGAATCTAAGGAAACGGCGTTCGCCATCGACCGCATGGTGAATGAGGGGAACGTGGGGCCGGAATTCGTGAAAGCGGAGGCAGAGGAGGAGGCCGAGATTGAAAAACGCGTCGATGAGCGTGTAGCGCGAGAGAGCAAGCCGCAGGCCGAAGAAGTAGCGAGACCTGCTGATACGCCCAAAGACATCGAGTCGGGCAGGAAGCGCCTTGAAAGCGAGGACTTCCTGCATGAGCTTGAGAAGAACATCGAGCAAGATCGGCAGAAAGGTGCCAAAGAGGCCATGGCCGAACTCGAGGCGCTCTATGGCAAGGATGTGCCGCACGACGTTCGCTCGGAATTCGATAGCCGCAGGACAACGAAAGCGAAACAGGGATTTGTGAAGCATGTCAAACGGGAAATGCAGAAAAAGGCCGCCGATACATTGCCTATACCGAGCGACCTGCGCGCCGTCTACGGCGAGAATCCACCGCACTTCATCGAGAATGTAGTAAAAACGTATACGGGATTTCCGAAGCGCGTTCGCGGGGCATACGTCGAAAAACAGAAGGAAAAGAAGGAAGCTTTCGATAAGGAAGAAGCTGTCAAGGAAGAAAAGCATAGGCACACACCCGAAAAGAAGGCAGTGAAGACGAAGGAGAAGAAAGTATCAAAGCGCCGCTCGCGCCAGTCTGCCTCATCCGCTGAGCCTGCAGCTACTGAAGCTGCGCCGCTCTCACCGGAAGGTGATGCGATGCCGCAGAAGGTCGACGCGGTACTCGGAATGCATCGCACCGTGGGCAAGGGCATCGATGAAGCGCAGAAGGATGAGGCGAAGTCGGCAAAGTCACAGCCGGAAGCACCGCAAAAGGGCGAGAGCGCGGATGAGGGGCCGAAATTGAAGAGCGAAGCGTCGCCCGAGGGCGAGTATCTTGCGAAATACACGGCGCTTCTCAAGCTGCTCAAATCTAAATACGAAAAAGAGATACCGAAGGAGCTGCAGCAGCGCGTGAGCGCGGCGCACATGCACTATGCACGCGAGTTGACGAAGCGGAAGGAGAAGCGAGACCCGGCGGCGCTCGCCGAAGCGGGGAACGCGATAGAAGCCATACTGGCGGAAGTGCGGTTACCGGCTCCTGCGGCCGACGCGAAACCGGAAGATCTGCCGGTCAGCACCGCAGAAGCCCTCCCCGTCGAGGAAGAGAAGGAGGAGACCGCCGCACTGGAAAAAGATGCGACGCCCGCCGAAGCGCGCGGCAAGCTGCGCGCGGCCGTGACAAAGTTTGTGTCGCTCGTGGGCAAAAAAGAGAAGACAGTTCCATCTTCCGAGAGGGACGCGAAGTGGCAGGAGACCGTTCGAATGCTCGCCGAGCGATCGAAACAGTTGGACCAAGAAGCCGCGAAGAGCGGCAAGGTAGAGGAACTCTTCCGACTGCTTGGCGATAAGTACAGCAAGCTGGGCTGGAAGTCGAAGGTCGCCATAGGCGCGGCGCTCGGTATCGGCGCTGGCGTTTCCGCCGCCACGCTGTCCGTTCCACTTGCATGGACGTTCCTCGGCGGCATCGGCGTGCAGCGAGTCGCCGGTTTCGCATCCGTGTTCCTCAGCTCTGAAAAGCGGTTCAAAGACAAGCAGTGGAGCGAGGAGACCAAGAAATGGGCCGCCCTCGGAACCGCCACAGGTTGGACAGTCGTGTCGTCGGTAGGCATGGCGTACCTCGTGAAGAACGTAGCCGAATTGGCCGAATCGGACTGGGCAAAAGATAAGCTCCATGGCATAGCGGAATGGATGCAGCACCGGCTCGGCTCTGCCGGCGCGCCAGCCTCGACCGTATCCGAAACGGCATCTAGCTATACAGGGTATGAAGCGCAAGTGCGCGCCGTCGACAATGTCATACAGTCGAACATGCCGTCGGTCGACGCTTCGAAGGGGCACGGCTATGAATGGATGGCCAAGCGGCTATGGGAACAGCTTCAAGAGAAGCCGGTCGATGCGTCCGCGTATGCGGAGGATAGCGATATCCGCGCGCTCATGAACGCCGACGAGGACAGTATCGACAGTGTCGTACATCGTCTCGCGATGAACCATGGCGCAAGCGCTCTCATTCGCCCTGATGCGCACATGACCATCGGTCTTGATGGACAGCTAAGCTTCACGGGCGAAATACCGTCGGCCCCGGCCGCGGAAGCCGTCGCTGGCGTCGATTACCCGAATGCGGAAGCCGAAATGCCGGCTGCGCAAGCGGCAGCCGAGCAAGCTGCCGCGGAAGAAATGACGCCGCTCAATACCGAACCGGAGGCGCTGACACCAGAAGCGCCCGCCACGGAGATGTCAGCGGAAGCGCCGGTAGTAGCGATGCCGGAGGCGCCAGAAAGCACATCCGGCGACATGGGCGCGCCATCGGCGGAGATGCCTCAGTCGCCGGAAAGCACGACGAGCGATGTCGCACCGCCGTCAGCGGAAGCGACAACGACGCCGACGTCGGAAGTGCGCTATACGATAGGCCCCGATCATTCGCCCATCGATCCGAAAGTCCCGGCCATCTATGAGGCGCACGATCCGAGCGGGAAGGCCTACTTGGCCGCATACGGAGGTACTGATGAAGAGCGGCACAATTTCATCATCCAGTACCTCGCGAAGCCGGAGAACGCCGGCCAGCGTGTCCGCTATTCATTCGAGGTCCCGACGCTCGGGGGAGCGATAACCCGTGTCGAGGACCTGGGTACAGCGGCGCGCGAGCGGAGCTGGCTGAGCGGCTTGTTCGGCATCCAGCCAAAGCCGCCATCCCCCGACACCTTCTTGCGGCGGGTCACCCCCTAGTTCCGTGCTACCATTAATCACGCAACGATATGAATGATGAACTCACCAAAGCCATAGCGACGGATCTCGGCATCGCCGAGCTGCCTGCAGAAGAGCAGCAAGCGCTCATCGGGCAGTTCGGCGAAGTCGCGCTCAAGGCCGCGACGCTCGCCGTAGTGGGGAAGCTCGCAGATGGCAAGAAGGAGGAGTTCGCATCGCTCGCGCAGGCGGGCGATCCCGGAGCGTTGCGCGCGTTCCTCGACAAAGAGGTTCCGGATCATGAAAAGATCGCCGCGGCCGCTGTTGCCGACGAGGTAGCGCGGTTCAAGTCGTTCCAAGCGCCGTAATTATCCATACTGATGTCCATGCAGCCAACACAAACCGGAATCGCAACAGCACTCGCACTCGCCGTCATCGGATTCGTCTATTTCTTCAATGGCATGTCCATATTTTCGAGTCCGGCGGCCGCA
>DASTHB010000054.1:0-3378 GCA_035718415.1 Minisyncoccota bacterium
ATCGGGAAGGCGTTATTCGCGCTAGCGGAGATCGCCGGCGGCATCGCGGCGTACTTCGTCACGCGCCACTTCCTCCTCAATCTCGTGCTCCTGTTCACGCAGCAGGAAGTCATCGAGGATCCGCAGGACGCTATAGCGCACTACCTTCTCGTTTCTGCCCAGAGCTTCTCCGTGAGCACGCAGCATTTCGTCGCGCTGTTCCTGCTTTCGCACGGCCTGATAAAAATGTTCATCATCGTGGGCCTCCTCCGAAAGCGCCTTTGGTATTACCCGACGGGCATGGTGGTATTCGGACTCTTCATCGTCTATCAGCTCTACCGCTATAGCTTCACGCATTCCGTCTGGCTGCTCCTCATCACGCTGCTTGATGTGCTCGTGCTACTTCTCACCTGGCACGAATACGGTTACCTTAAATCGCATCCTACGAACCGCGTTCCGCAAGTAGGGCTTTGATGCGATCTTGGACCGGCGGATGCGTTGAGAAAAGATTGGCCAGCCAGGCGCCGCCCTTCCCTTCCGGAACTCCGAACGGCTCGTCGATGAACAGGTGCGCCGTCGCATGCGAGGCGTGCCGCATGGGCAGATTCATATTGCTTATCTTCTCAAGGGCCGAAGCGAGTCCTTCCGGATAGCGGGTGAGAAGCGCGCCCGAGGCATCAGCGAGAAATTCCCGACGGCGCGAAATGGCGAGCTGGATGAGCTGCGCTGCAAGCGGCGCGAGGATGATGCCCACGATGCCGAGGACCATGATGAGGCCATTACCCTGGCGATCGCGGTCGCCGCTCCCATAGAACGACATGCGCAGGAAGATGTCCGCCACGATGGCGACGAATCCGGCGAGTACGACGGCGACCGTCATGACCAAGATGTCACGGTTCTTCACGTGCGACAGTTCGTGGCTTATGACGCCTTCGAGCTCCGGACGGGTGAGAAGCGCGAGCAGTCCCGTCGTCGCGCAGACCACGGCATGCTTCTCATCGCGACCGGTGGCGAAGGCGTTCGGCGCCGGGTCGTCGATTACGTAGAGCTTCGGCATCGGAAGCCCCGCCGTGATGGCGAGATTCTCCGTCACCGTATAGAGATCGAAGAATTCCTCTCGCGTGGCGGGACGCGCCCGGTTCAGGGACAGCACGAGCTTATCCGACGCCCAGTACGCGTAAAAATTCGTCGCTATGGCGATGAAGACGGCGATATAGAGAATGGCGGGATTGCCGTAGTACCACGAAACGGCATAACCGATGGCGATGACGATGATGAGGAAGCCCGTGATGAGCATCCACGTACGCCAAACATTGCGCGACCGCTGTGCGTAGAGGTCCATGGGTGTAGAGCGGAGTGTCCGCCGTTCAGAACTGGACCTTCACCGGTTCGGCTTGCGCGTTGTCAGGAAGCTCGAAGAGGTCCATAGCCTTAAAGCCGAACGACGAGGCTATCATATTGCTCGGGAACGACTGAAGCGCGGTATTGAGCGACATGACGCTCGTATTGTAGAAGCGGCGCGACGCCTGGATCTTGTCCTCGGTATCGCCGAGCTCCCTCTGCAGCTGAAGGAAATTCTCGTTGGCTTTGAGCTCCGGGTACGCTTCCGACACCGCGAAGAGCGACTTGAGCGCGCCCGACAGCTGATTTTCCGCCGCCGCCTTCTCCGCTGGCGCGTCCGCCGGTACTCCGAGGGCCGCGGCGCGGGCTCGCGTCACGTTCTCGAACGCGGCCGATTCATGCGCCGCATACCCTTTCACCGTCTCGACGAGGTTCGGGATGAGGTCGTACCGACGCTTCAGCTGCACCTGGATGTCGGACCAGGCCTCCTTCGCGTGATTGACAAGCGCGATAAGGCGGTTGTACGCGGTAATAATCCACAGTACCAATACGGCTATAACGACGAGTATGATGGTGGTGGTTGACATACGTTCAGTATACCACCGGGAACGAAAACGTAAGTTGCAACATTACAAAATAATATTCTGATTTATGGCAGGAAAAGGCATCGTCACCGTACTCGGCATTCTCATCTTGATCGGCATCGGCTGGTATTTCCTCGCTGGGAATACGGCACAGGCGCCATCAGTCGTCACGCAAGTGAACGAAAATACCAACCAAACAGCAGCAACGACAAGCCAGCAGACGGCGGTTCAACAGACAGCGAGCACGACGCCGTCGGGCACGACCGTCACCTATACCGATCAGGGATTCTCGCCAGCATCGATCTCGGTCCGGTCAGGGACGAAAGTCACGTTCGTGAACCAGAGCTCAGGTCAGATGTGGGTCGCGTCAGGCGTGCATCCGACGCATTCGATCTATAGCGGAACGACGCTTTCCCAGCACTGCCCTGATACGGCAGGAACCGCGTTCGATGAGTGCTCCTCGGTCGGCACTGGCGGCACCTATACGTTCACCTTCGCGAAAGTCGGTACGTGGAAATATCACAATCACGTGAACGCCGGAGACTTCGGCAGCGTGACGGTTACGGCGAAATAGCATGTCGAGCGCCCGCGCTGCGCACATCGCCCTTCGACTCGGGGCGGCGTTCGCGTTCCTCTATCCTCCCTATGCCGCGATCGGCGATCCGGTGTCATGGCTCGCGTACTTCCCGCGATTCATGCTCGCCCTCCCCATCGACAAACTCGTGCTTCTTCATGGATTCGGCATCGTCGAAGTCGTGCTCGCGCTGTGGCTCTTGTCGGGCTGGAAGATCCGTTTCCCCGCCATATGCGCCACGGCGATACTGTTCGCCATCGTCGCATTCAACGCGTCGCAGATGGACGTGCTGTTCCGCGATCTCTCGGTCGCCCTCATGACCCTCGCGCTTGCGCTCTCCCCGGTATACTGGGGCAATGGACCCGAGGGACGCGATAGAAAAGCATTTTCCGAGACTCCGGCCTGACCAGAAACGAGCGCTGAAGAAACTCGGCATCGCGACCATTCGCGACCTCCTTTACCACTTCCCCGCCCGCTATGAATCGAGCGGGTCTCTCGGCACCGTCGCCGGCATCATTCCGGGGACGGAAGTCACCCTTTACGGCACGGTCCGCAAGCCGGACGTTCGCAAGACATGGAAGAGCCGCCGCCCCGTCGCTGAAGCGTATCTCGAGGACGCGTCGGGGCGGGTCAAGATGATGTGGTTCTCTCAACCGTACATCGCCAAGACGCTCCACGACGGCATGGTGGTCCGCGTTTCGGGCCGCGTCGCGGGCACTTCCGGCAAGACGTATCTCGCGAACCCAAGCATCGACCGAACGCCCATCGCCCCGAGCGAGGTGCACGACACGCTTTTTTCTGGCGCAACGGAAGAAGCCGAGCGCGTCCTCTATCCTGTCTATCCAGAAAGTTTCGGCATCTCGTCGCTCTGGTTCTTTCATGCGATGAAGCGCGTATTCG
>DASTHB010000055.1:0-14718 GCA_035718415.1 Minisyncoccota bacterium
TCCTCGCGCGCGTTCCGGCCGGCATCTCGCAGACCTTGTTCGCGTCGACTGCCGCGAACATCCCCGGCTACGTGGGCTTCCTCGCGCTCGCGCTCGCGATGATCTACGCCGTGGTACTCGTCTCCGATGCGGAGCGCTCGATACCGATCGCGTACGCTCGCGCGGTGCGCGGCGCGGCGATGTCGCAGGGCGCGGCCACGTACCTGCCCATCCGTCTTCTTCAGGCCGGCGTCATTCCCATCATCTTCGCGCTGTCGCTCCTTCTTCTCCCGCAGATGGTGCTCTCGGCGCTCACCGCCTTCCATTTCTCGTGGGCGAGCGGCGCGGCGCTCGCGTACAGCGCCTTCCTCGCGAATCCCTGGAAGTACGGCGCGCTTTACTTCGCGCTCGTCGTCCTCTTTACGTACTTCTATACGGCCGTCACGTTCGAGCCGCATCGCGTCGCCGAGAACCTCCAGAAATCAGGCGCGTTCGTTCCGGGCGTCCGCCCAGGCCGCGAGACGGAGGAATACGTGGGCAATGTCGTGAACCGCGTGACGCTCCCGGGCGCCGTCTTCCTCGGCCTCATCGCCGTCATGCCGTCCGTCATCCAGGGGCTCACGGGCGTTACGACGCTCGTTTTGGGCGGCACGGCGCTTCTCATCGTCGTGCAGGTAGCGCTCGATCTCGCGCGCAAGATAGACGCGCAAGTGTCGCTCCGCGAATACTAAGCGCCCTCCGGGGCGCTTTTCGCTTTTGATGGTATTCTTTTTTCATGACTGACACGCGCACGATATTTTTCATAGGCAAGCCAGGCTGCGGCAAGGGGACGCAGGCGAAGCTCCTCGGCGAGCACACGGGCTGGCCGGTCTTCGGGAGCGGGAAGGAGTTCCGGGCCATCTCAGAAGAGGACACCGAGGTGGGACGAAAAGTCCGCGAAGAGATCGACAAAGGTATCCTCTCGCCGCCCTGGTTCGCTATGTACCTCTACCAGAAGGCGTTGTTCTCGATCCCGGAAGGGCAGAGCGCCATATTCGACGGGTTCAATCGGAAAGTCCAGGAGTCTGTGCTCGTCGTCGAGTCGCTTTCATGGCTGTCCCGGCCGTTCAACGTCGTTCATATCGCCATTTCCGACGAGGAAGTGATGAAGCGCATCGCCGTCCGAAAGACAGAAGGCGCGCGCGCTGATGACGATTTCGTGCCCGAGCGCCTCAAAGAGTACTACAAATACACGCAGGAAGCGGTCGACATATTCCGTTCGGCGCACGCGCTCATCGACGTGGACGGAGAGCGGCCCATAGACGTGATCGCGGCGGACGTGCGCGCTAAACTCGGTATCGCATGACGATCACCACCGATTCGCGAAAAGCCGACCTCATCGAGGCGGGGAAGCGGCTCGCCGCGGTCATTGCCGCGCTCGAGGCGAAGGTTGCGCCAGGCGTGACCGCCGCGGAACTCGATGATCTCGCGGAAAGGCTCATCCGGGGCGGCGGCGATGTGCCGAGTTTCCTCGGATACACGCCGGAAGGCGCGGACCGCCCGTACCCCGCGACGCTCTGCGTTTCCGTAAATGACGAGGTGGTTCACGGCATCCCGAACGAATCGGAGAAGCGGCTCAAGGAGGGCGACATCGTGGGCCTCGACCTCGGCCTCACGCATAAGGGCATCGTCGTCGATGCGGCTATCACTGTTCCGGTCGGCAGCGTCGACGAGCGCACTCGGAAGCTCCTCGAGGCGACGAAGCGAGCGCTCGCAGCGGGAATAAAAGAAGCGCGTCCCGGGAATCATGTGGGCGATATCGGGCATGCCATACAGACCGTCATCGAAGAGGCAGGATTTTCGGTCGTGAAGGAGCTCGGCGGCCACGGTGTCGGCGACGTCGTTCATGAAGAGCCGTTCATTTCGAATTTCGGTACCCCGGGCACCGGAGAAGCGCTCGTGGAAGGCATGGTGCTCGCGCTCGAACCCATCGCGAATCTCGGCAAGGCGGCCGTGCGGCTCGCGCCGGACGGTTACACGTTCCGGACTCGCGACGGTTCGAAGAGCGCGCACTTCGAGCACACGGTCTTGCTCGAGAAGGACGGCGCGCGTATAGTGACCGCATAACCGTCCCTTTGCGGGGATTTATTTTTACGAACTATGACACACCCGAAAACTGAACGGACGCTCGTCATCGTGAAGCCCGACGGCATCCAGCGGGCCTTGATCGGCGAGATCATGCAGCGCTACGAGCGCCTCGGGCTCAAGCTGGTCGCCCTCAAGATGCTCGTGCCGACCGAAAAGATGATCGAAGAGCATTATCTTCTCGATCCGAACTGGAAGAAGAACGTCGGCGAGAAAGCCATCGCGAGCTACGAGAAGAAGGGGGAGACGCCGCCGTCGACCGACCCGATCGAAGTCGCGAACCAAGTCGTCGAGAACCTGAAGAAGTACATGACCTCCGGCCCCGTCATCGCCATGGTATGGGAGGGAGCGCATGCCGTCGAAGTGGTCCGCAAGATAACGGGCGGCACGGAGCCCCGCTCCGCCGGCATCGGCACCATTCGCGGTGATTTCGTCCTCGATTCGTACCAGATGGCCGACAAGGATCGGCGTGCGATCCGCAATCTCATCCACGCGTCCGGCTCCGTTCCGGAGGCGGAGAAAGAGATACCCCACTGGTTCTCTGCCGCGGAGATCATCGCCTACAAGGTTCCGCACGAGGCCATCCTCTACGACGTGGAAATGAAGAATATACTGGGTTAAACGGCTGTCCCCAAGCGGGACTTCACGGAAAGACACGGCTCCCGCGGTATACTTACCCCGGGAGCCGTTCTTGAAAACGCAACTTGCCTATCGAACGGGAGCATCGCATTAAGGCAGTGTCGGTTTGAGTACGCGAGTATTCCGAGACCTGCCGTTGTCGCACCCACCTGGCATACAAAAGTTGCTCACAGAGGACGGTTCCTACGAAAGAATCCGACGCACGTCGGATTTTTTCGTTCCCACCCCATGCTACAGTTTCGAATATGCGTATTTCGTTCTACGGAGGAGCGGGAAAAGTGACCGGCTCCAATTTTTTGGTCGAAAGCGGCGAGTCGAAGGTGCTCGTCGACTGCGGACTTGAGCAGGGAGGCGATTTCGCCGTCGAAGAGATGTATGCGCCCTTCCCGTACGATCCGCGGGCGGTTAAGGCGCTCGTCGCGACCCATGCGCACCTCGATCATGTGGGGCGCATACCGAAGCTCGTGAAGGACGGTTTCCACGGGCCGATCTATATGACGCCGCCGACGAAGGACCTCGCGGAGCTCATCATGCGCGATTCGGTCGGCATCTTGGCCGAGGACGCCGAACGCCGCGGCAAAGACCCGCTCTATGCGGTCGAGGACGTCGATGCGGCGGTGGGGCACATCGAGACGGTCGACTATCACGAAGAGAAGGAGATCGCGCCCGGGCTTTCGATGTATCTTCGCAACACCGGCCACATTCTCGGTTCCGCGAGCGTGCGTTTCAAGGAAGCGGACGGTACGACCGTCGCGTTTTCGGGCGATATCGGTAATTCGCCGTCGCCCTTGTTGCCTGATTGGGAACCGGTACCTGATGCCGATGCGCTTCTTATGGAGAGCGTGTACGGCAACCGTCTGCATCCTCCGCATGAAGACCGGGTCCGCATCCTTCGCGAGACCCTGATGAAGGCCCTTGGCAAAGGCGGTGCGGTGCTCATCCCCGCATTCTCGCTCGAGCGCACGCAGCTCATGCTCTACGAGCTCTCCAATTTTTTCTCGGCCAACGAATTGCCGAAGGTGCCGGTGTTCCTCGACTCGCCACTCGCCATACGCGTCACTCAAGTGTACGAGAAGTGGGGGATGAAGTATTTCAAGCGCGAAGCGGAGCAGGAGATGAAACAGGAGAGAAGCCTTTTCGAATTCCCGTTCCTCAAAATGACGCTTGCGAAAGAGGACTCCGCAGCCATCGAAGCAGTAAAGGGCCCTAAGATAATCATCGCCGGAGCGGGCATGAGCCATGGCGGCCGCATCGGCAAGTGGGAAGCTCGCTATCTGCCGGATGCGACGACGACGCTTCTTGTCGTCGGCTATCAGGCACCCGGCAGTCCTGGCCGCCGCATCGCCGAAGGCGCGAGTTCCGTCCGCGTCGACGGCGTCGAGGTTAAGGTGCGAGCATCGGTCGAGAACATCGAAGGATGGTCCGCTCATGCCGACCGCGATGAGCTTCTCGCATTCGCTAAAGCCGCCTTACCGAGGCCGAAGGCCATATTCGTGGCGCTCGGAGAACCTGCCGCAGAGCGCTTCCTCGCCCAGCGCATTCACGATTATCTCGACGCACGAGCCATCGTGCCCGAGTACGGGCAGACGTGGGACGTATCACACGGCGCTGTTACGCTTTTACCGCATGGAGCTTAAGCCCGGCCTCTACGAGCATTTCAAAGGAGGGAAGTATCGCGTCTTAGGGACCGCGCGGCACAGCGAAACGCTCGAAGAGCTCGCCTTGTACGAGCACGACGGCCAATTCTGGGTGCGGCCGTTAGCGATGTTCCTTGAGAGGGTGGAGCGGGAGGGCAAGACCATGCCGCGGTTCCGATACAGTGGCCCCTGAAACGAAAACCGCCCTGCCGGGCGGTTTTCGTTTTGGCTTATGCCGCGATTTGTTTCATGATGCGGGCGAACGTCTCAGGCCGCTCGGCGGCGAAGTAGGCAAGGGTCTTGCGGTCGAGAGCGAATCCGCTCTTCTTGAGCTTCGCGATGAACGTCGAGTACGACTTATGGCCGCTCTCGCGTACCGCGGCGTTGAGGCGGACGATCCAGAGCTGGCGGAACGCCGTCTTCTTGTCCCGGCGATGGGCGAAAGCGTAGCGGCCGGCGCGCTGCAGCGCTTCATGCGCGTAGCGCTCTTTCTTAGAACGGACGCCGCGATAGCCCTTCGCGCGCTTCAAGACATTCTTGCGGCGCTTCTGCGCCATGACGCCTCCTTTGATTCGTGTCATACGTTAGTGATTAGTACCGAAATTATGTGCCTGGCAAGAAACGCGCTCGAACCTTCGCCGTCAGGTGGAGCGAGACGGTGCGGCGCTTCGCGGAGCGTTCGGAACCGCTCTGCTTGGCGTTGAAATGGTTCTGCCCAGGCTTGCGAGCGATAAGCTTGCCGTTCCGGGTGACGCGGATGCGCTTCGTGTACGATTTATTGGTTTTCATGTTGTTTTTGCTCTTTTTCGCGCTTCGCCTGGGCTGCCAGATCACGCTCTATCACTCCGGCGAACCCTTTCGGGCTCTTCGTTATGGGTTCGGCGATCTTGTAGGCGTACGGGATACGGATGAGGAATTTCTCGAGGCGTTCCTTGAGGAATTTCTCTTCCATGCCCTTGTAACGGCCTTTGAGGAAGAGCTCGGCTCGGACCCGGTGCCCTTCGGACAGCCATTCGGCCGCCTTTCTGGCCTTCAGGTCCATGTCGTGCTCGCCGGTGCCTACTTTGATCTGGATTTCCTTGGTCTCGGAGATCTTGACCTTGGCTTTGGCTGCCTTTTCCTTCTTGCTGCGCTCGTACTCGAATTTACCATAATCCGTGATCTTCGCAATGGGCGGCTGAGCGTTCGGCGAGATCTCGATGAGGTCGAGACCGGCCTGTTTGGCGGCTGCCAGGGCGTCAGAGAGGGCCATCACGCCGAGGTTCCCCCCGTCGTCGCTTATGACCCGCAGCTCGCGGGCGGATATCTCGTTATTAATGCGGAGTCGATCGGTAGCCACTGGAAGTTAGCTTGATTATAACAGAAATTCAGGATAATAGCGACCGCTCGCGGCCGGGAGGCCCCTCAACGCAATTGCGAACGATCGGATAAAACGATCTCCGCCCGTCCTTGGTAAGACGAAATGCGGCCGGTCACCGTGATGGCGCGGCCTTCGTATTTCGATAGATCGCCGAACGCCTTCACATCGTCCGCGAAAATGACGCCCGAGAAGGGGCAGGTTTTGTAGCTCTTGCAGAAGTCGAGAAAGACCGTCCCGGAAGCCGAGGTGTACGCGCTTACGAGCGTCCCGGTCACGGAAGCGGTCTGCCCGACGTGCTTCGGGGCCTCGGAGAAGGGGATCGTGCCTATCGAAACGCTCGCGGCCGCTTCCGCGGCCGCGACAGTGCCCGCGTACGCGGAGAGGAGCTTCAGAAGTATGTTCTCGTACGCCTGGCGGAGCTCTTCGTCCGTGCCTATCTCAAGCAGCTCGTCGTTCACCTTGGTCGCGGAATTCGTCCAGTTGTAGCTGCCCATCGCGTAGGCGGAGTCAGTGACGAGCGCCTTGATGTGCATGATGCCGTTCCCGTCGGCGTGATGCTGCGTCTCGATCGGAATGCCGGCCGAGACGAGCCGCTCGATGATGGGCCTGCCGTAGCTTTTCGAGCTCTCGCCTGCGTCGACCACGCCGCGCACGTCGACGCCGCGTTCTTTCGCGGCGATGAGCGCATCGGCGACATCGGAAAGCGTGAATTCGTAAATCGCGAAATACACGAATTTCTTCGCACCGTCGATGAGCGCGATGAGCTCCTTATCGTTCTGCCTTTTGTCGAGACTGTAGATGAGCCGTACGGAGCCCGAAGCGGGCGCGGCTACCGTCTCCGCGGGAATGGCGACCGCCGCCGCGCCGCCACTACCGGCGGCGTAGCCGGCGCCGCTTGCCGACAAGACCAGGACGAGCACGATGCCGAGGCGTATGAGCTTCTCCCGCATACCAAGAGTATGGAATGGAACAGGGAGATAGGCGAGGGGCGACTTATCCCCACGCCTGCTTCACGGCGGGTGGGGTAGGCTCGAAGTATTACCCTAACTCACGTCTCTCATGCACATCCTCGCTATATCCGGCAGCCTTAGAAAAGAGTCCTACAACAACGCGCTCCTGCGCGCGTTCGCAGAGCTTGCGCCGGAAGGGATGACGATCGAAATGGCCGATATTTCCGCCCTGCCGCTATTCAATCAGGACAGCGAAGCGGCCTTTCCTGAAGCGGCCACGGAGCTTAAGAAGAAGATAGAAGCTTCGGATGGGCTCATCATAGCGACGCCCGAATACAACCGGTCAATGCCGGGAGTGCTGAAGAACGCCATCGACTGGGCAAGCCGTCCGTGGGGCAAGAACTCCTTCACGGGGAAGCCCGTCGTCACGTGCGGCATTTCCGTCGGAAAGATAGGGACGGCGGTCGCGCAGAGCCATCTGCGCCAGGTCCTCAATTATCTCGATGCGCACGTCGTCGGGCAGCCTGAACTCTATCTCGGGCCCGCGGCTGAGATACTCCATGCGGACGGCAAGCTCGCCAAGGATGAGACGAAAGAAGTGCTCCGCCGCGCGCTCGAGGCGCTTGCGGCGCGGGTGAGCAAATAATTATTCTTCGTCCGCTTTGCTCTCTCGGTACGCCATGAGGTTATGGCGACCGATGAGTACGAGCACGACGAGAAAGACGATGGCGATGATCCAGCGACCCGGACCGACCCATTTCGTCGTGAGGCTGCCGAACAAGTAGGACAGCGTGAGGAGTACGGACACGAGCACGAAGCCGCCGGCGAGCGCGGCGGGGAAGTAGCGGCGGAACGGATAATGGAAAAAGCCGCTCGCAACGAACGTGGTGAAGCGCAGCCCCGGGACGAAGTGCCCGGAGAAGACCGTAAAGCGGTACCGCCGGTCGAGCCACTTCTTCACGGATGCCGTGACGTCGTGTTCGATGAATTCGCCGAGCTTCGAATACGAACGTGCGAGCCTTCCCATGAAATAGAGCGAGATGTCGCCGAGCGTCGCGCCCGCATAGAGCGCAAGGAAGGCGACCGGGACGGAAATAAAGCCGTCGGCCGCGAGAAGGCCGACGATGACCGTCGTCACGTCCTCGAGGAAGATAGCGCAGACGAGTATCGTGAACGGGAGGACGAACATGCGTCCGGCTTCGTTGCCGATAAGGTGCGATAGGAAGAGGAACATGTAGCCGTATCCTACCAAATCCGGCGCCGAATTACCGTGAATCGGCGGGATTGCGCGGTACCGCGAGGGCGCGTACCATGGGGAATATGAAGACTCGCAAATGGGTGTGGGCCATCCTGATACTCTCGTTTTTCGGGGTCGCGGACGCGACCTACCTGGCTCAGCACGCCCTCTCCAATACGCCCCTCCTTTGTAACGTCGAGAACCTGTCGGGCTGCAATATCGTCGCTTCGAGCCAGTACTCCCGACTCTTCGGCATCCCGCTCGCCGTCTACGGCGTCGCCTTCTACGGCATCCTGTTCGTGCTCTCGGCGCTCGAGCTCGTCATTTTCGACCGATTGCTCCGCCGCATCCTGCAGGGTGTCGCCGCGCTCGGCTTCCTCTCGTCGCTGTATTTCGTGTCGGTCCAGATATTCCTTATCGGCGCCTTCTGCATCTACTGCTTCGCCTCGGCCACCATATCGCTCGCCATCCTCGGCTCTGCCACGGCTATCGAACCGCTTCGCGGCGCTGACGGGTCCCATCCCTTCGCGCGCCTCAAGCGCTATCTGTCACGGCCGGCTGCCCCGAAGGCCCCCTCCAATCCGCCGATGCCGCGGCCCGAGCCGCCCAGGCCGGATCAGTTCCGCATACCGCCTCGGCCCTAACGTATGCTCCGCACACTCGTCATCCTCATCCTCGCACTGAGCATCCCGGCGAGCGTTTTTGCCGCGCGCGTCCCGACGTCGACGGCGTCGACCGGGAACTCGGTTGCGCTCTCGAGCGCGGCGACCGGCAACATCTATGACGTTGGCGCTTCAGTGGTGACGACCGATCCGGTCGCCGGCGATCTCACGGCCGCTGGAGGCACGCTCGTAAGCGCGGGGCGCGTCGGAGGAGACGCTCTTCTTGTCGGCGGTTCCGTTTCGATACGCGGTGCGATCGCTGGCGATCTGCGATCGGTGGGGGGCACCATCACGGACGAAGGAACCGTCGGGGGTGACGTGGCGGCGTTCGGCTTCTCGGTGACGCTCGGTGAACGAGCGCAAGGTTCCGTTGTTGCCGGAGGGGCAGACGTTCGCATGATGAAAGGCGCGTCAGGACCGGTCACCATCTACGGCAACAACATCAACCTGGCCGGTGATTACGGCTCCGACGTCACGGTCGTCGCGACCGGCCGCCTCACGATATCCGCATCGACGACCATCCGCGGCACTCTTTCTTACCAGGCGCCCGAACCCACGACTATCCCGGCGTCCGCCAAGATAGGCTCGGTCCATTATTCGAGCGCTTCGTATCTGCCCGACGCTGGAACATCGCGATGGCTCGCCCTTCTCGGCATCGGCATATTCCTCTTCGTGCGCGTCCTCGGCGCGCTCATCGTCGCCGGACTTCTCGCCGGATTATTCCCGAAGCTTGCCGAAGCGGTCGTCGATCGAGCGATGTCCCGGCGCGTGTCGAACGTTTTGCTCACGATATTCCTCGGCTTCGGCATCATGGTCGCCGCGCCCGTGCTCATGATGCTTCTCGCGCTCACGTTCGTGGGGCTCGGCATCGCCGTCCTTCTTTTCGTGCTCTATGCCTTGCTTCTCATCCTCGGATTCCTCTACGCCGGCATCCTGCTCGGCGGCATGATAGCGCGGCGATTCCTCCACCGCACCGACATATTGTGGCGGGACGGGGTCATCGGCATGCTCATCCTCTCCATGCTCTCGCTCGTGCCGCTCGTCGGCATCATCATCGACCTCATCTTCATGACCTTCGCGACCGGCGCGCTGCTTCAGATATTCTTCTTCTTCGCTTTCCCTCGCGAAAATCCCGATTTGGTATACTAAGCTGCTATGCAGATACCTAGAGAAGGCGAACTGGCGCCCGATTTTTCTCTACCGGACCAGAACGGCAAGACGCATTCGCTGTCGGATTATCGCGGCAGCTGGGTGCTGCTTTATTTTTACCCGAAAGACGACACGCCCGGATGCACGATAGAAGCGTGCGCAATCCGCGATCAATTCGATTATTTCAAGACCGCGGATGCGGTCATCCTCGGCGTTTCGACCGACAGCGTGGAAAGCCACAAACGGTTCGCGGAGAAATACTCTCTGCCGTTCACGCTCTTGTCCGACGTCAACAAGGAAGTCGTCGGACGGTACGGGGTCTTCGGAGAGAAGAAGTTCATGGGTAAGACGTACATGGGCACGAAGCGAACGTCGTTTCTCATCAATCCCGAAGGAAAGATCGAGCGCGTCTACGAGAACGTGAAGCCGGAGATCCATGCGGATGAGGTCGCTCGCGACCTGAAAGCGGCCTCATGACGCCTGCCAAACTGAAAGAGCGGCGGGCTCGCGTGGCAAAGCTGTTGCGGTACCTGAAAAAGGCGTATCCGGATCCCGAGAGCGAGCTCACCCACAAGACTGACTTCCAGTTCGTCGCAGCCGTCATCCTTTCTGCGCAGTGCACGGATAAGGCGGTCAACAAGTTGACCGCGACGCTTTTCAAGAAATACCGTACGGCCAAAGATTTCGCGAACGCTGATGCGGGCGTGTTCACCGCCGAGATCTCATCGATTCCGTTCTTCCGGAACAAGGCGAAGGCCATCATCGGCGCCGCCAAGAAAATCGTTGCGGACCACAAGGGAAAAGTACCGAGAACGGAAGCCGAGCTCGTCGACCTGCCGGGGGTAGGGTACAAAACCGCGCACGTTATCCTCGGCGACCTGTTCGATATCTGGGAAGGCATCGCCACCGACACGCACGTAAAGCGGTTCGCGAAGCGCTTCGATCTGTCCGACCAGTCGGACCTCGAGAAGATATCGAAGGACCTCGAGGAACTCGTCCCGAAGAAGGATTGGAAATACGTGAACAACGGTTTCGTTCTCTACGGCCGTTACGTATGCCCGGCGCGCCCGCATGATTGCGCGGCGCATCCGCTGACGAAATTATGGCCTCCGGCGAAGAATCGATGGCCAAAAGCCGCATAGATCTGGCGGCGTTCCGCCGCGTCATCTGGTCCCGTTACCGGAAAGAAGGCCGACATGACTTACCGTGGAGGAAGACGCACGACCCGTATCGGATCCTCGTATCGGAAGTAATGCTCCAGCAGACGCAAGTCGAGCGGGTGATACCGTTCTATACCGCCTTCATCAAGAAATTCCCGACGGCGAGCAAGCTCGCGGCCGCGCCGCTGTCCAGCGTGCTCACCGCCTGGCAGGGCCTCGGATACAACCGCCGCGCGAAGATGCTCTGGGAAGCCTCGAAAGAGATGCGAGGGAAGAAACGCTTTTCCATAGAAGAACTGGAGGCACTGCCGGGCGTCGGTCCGTATACGGCGCGCGCGGTCGCCGCATTCGCCTACAACGAGGACGCGATCTTCGTCGAGACGAACATCCGCACCGTCGTCATCCACCATTTCTTTCCCAAGAAGAAGATCGTGCACGATCGGGATATCGAGAAAATCCTTGCCGCAGCCTTGCCGGCGGGAAAGGCGCGGGAATGGTATAGCGCACTCATGGACTACGGGTCGCATTTGAAACGCTCCGGCATTTCGCACAACGCGAAGAGCCGCGCCTACATCCGTCAGTCTGCGTTCAAAGGGTCAATGCGAGAAGCGCGCGGCGTCATCGTCCGCTCGCTCACAAAGGGGCCCGCTACGGCCGCGAGCTTAATGCGACTTCTTGGACCGGGGCGGAAGACGCAGATGCGACAAGCGCTTCGGACGCTCCGATCTGAAGGCCTTCTGGAGCTCCGAGCGGGACGGTTTTCATTGCCAGATGCGGATGCGGGCGCCGGAGGGGGACGAAGTCGCGGATAGCGGCCGTAGCAGCCGTGCCGGCAATGGCGACGATCGCGCCGGTGACCGCGAAAAGAAGCCGATAATCGCTCACGAACAGGAGCGCGCTCCCGACGACCGGGCCGATAAGGTTGGCGAGCGGCCACACGCCGCGGAAAATGCTGATCGAGTTCACATCGCGTTCGGAGACGCGCCGGAAGAAATGGCCCTCGGTCATAGCTTCCGACAAGGCCGAACCGACGCGGGAGGCGACGAGCGCGAGAAGGATGACCGCTATCGGCGTCGTGCTCGTGACGATGGAGAATGAGCAGAGCGCGACGCCCGAGATGAGAAAACCGAGGAACATCATCTCCTTATCGCCGAGGTACCGATCGGCTATCCAACCGGCCGGGTATTGGAGCACCGTATAGGGGAGGAGCATGACCGAGAACATCCACCCCAAGGTGGACCACGGGATGCCGAGCACCGAATGCAGATATGCCGGGACATACAGCGGCGCCCAGATGTAGAACAGATAGAGAACGACGTGCCCCATGGTCACGGCCGCGAGGTCGCGGTCGTGCATGATGCAGACGAGAGTGTCGACCATATGGCGCGTCTTCGGCGGCTCGCCCTTCGGGAGGTGCTTGGCCGCGAAGAATACGACGAACGGGACGAATGCGGCGCCGGCCGCGAGGAATACGCGGCCGTACGCGCTGCCCGTGCCAAGGAGAGCGCCCATCATGAGCGGCGCGGCGAGACCGCCGACGTTCCACGCGGTCAGGAAGAATGTGCGGACGCGGCCGGTCGTCGACTCAGCGGCGACGGTCGCCTCGATGAGAAGGTCCATTTCGTAGTAGAGGAACGGCTGGATGGAAATGGTGAGTGCGACAAGTATCGCGGCCGGTAGCGCTGACGGCGATGCGGCGAGCGCGAACATGGAAAGCATTTCGGTCGTAGCGAAAAAGAGGGCGAGCTCCTGCGCGCCGAACCGCTCCACAAGCCTCGGCTGGATAGGGAACAGGATGAGCGCAACGATCGCTCCCGCGGCGATCGAAAGGCCCGTATACGCCGCCGGCATGAGCGTGGAGAGATAGGGGAGCGTGATGTACGTCGTGAGGGCGGCGAACATCGAAAAGAAGAAGTTACCGATGAACAGAACTGTGCGCGGCTTCATTTAATGCGAATTTTATCATATGCAAAAGCAAACACTCGACTTTCGTCGGGTGTTGCGAATAGGAATGCGCGACAAGCCTACTCCCGAACGGGCGAACGAAAAACAGCCTTGCGGCCGTTTTCGTGAGCGAGTGCTGGCAGAAGACTTTTCAGAATGAAATGTCTACATGCCTATGAGCACAGGGATGACCATCGGCGCCTTGTTCGTGCGCTGGAAAAGGAATCCGGCCATGACGTCCGTCAGATTGTTCTTCACGTAATCGAGGTCGATAGGATTCATGTTCTTCGTCGAATCCTCCACGGTCTTCTTGATGAGGACGCGCGCCTCGTTGAGAAGATTCTGCGATTCGCGGAGGTAGATGAAGCCGCGGCTGATGATGTCCGGAGACTTGCGGAGCTTGCCGGTCTTCATGTTCACCGAGGCGATGATGACGAACATGCCGTCCTTCGCGAGCGACTGGCGATCGCGGATGACCACTTCCTGGATGTCGCCGATGGTGAATCCGTCGACGACCATCTGGGCGGCCGGCACCTTCTGCTTGTGGACCTCCATCTTGTCGCCGTCGATGATGTCGATGACGGTGCCGTTGTCCGCGAGCACGATGTTCTCGCGGGGGAATCCGGACTGCTGCACGGCGCGCGCGTGACAGGTCGTCATCGAGCGATAGCCGTAGGCAGGCATGAAGAACGTCGGATGCACCTGCTTGTTGATCCAGACGAGCTCGCCGGTATTGCCGTGTCCCGTCGAGTGGACGTCCGACGAACGGTAATGGATGAGCGTCACATTGTGGCGGTACAGATTATCCTTCAATTTCTGGACGGACAGTTCGTTGCCCGGAATGACCGACGACGAGAGCACGATAGTGTCGCGCTCGGTGAGCGTGATGTTCTTGTGCTGGCGCGTCGCGATGCGCATGAGCGCAGCGAACTCCTCGCCCTGCGCGCCGGTCGAGAGGATGACGATCTTCTCCGGAGGATAATTGCCGATGTCCTGCGCGGGGATGATGGTGTCCTTCTTTATCGTGAGCAAGCCGGTCTTCTCGGCTATCTCGAGATTGTTCTTGATGGAACGGCCCTCGGTGACGATCTTCTTGCCGAGTTTTTCAGCGACCTCGATGATGTGGATCATGCGCTCGAACTGGGACGCGAACGTTCCGATGATGAGGCGGCCGGAGACGGTCTTGATGATGTCCTCCAAGGTCTGGATGACGCGCTTCTCGGGGATGGAGAAGCCGTCCTTTTCCGCGTTCGTGGAGTCCGCGATGAAGAATATGTTCTTATCCTTGCCGATATCGCCCCACGTCTTCACTTCGTGCGGTGCGGGAACGCCGTCATCGTGATCGAGCTTCAAGTCGCCCGTGACGACGACGTTGCCGTTCGGTGTTTCGACCGAGACGCCCATCGAGTCAGGGATGGAATGCGTGACCGGGAAGAACTTCACGCGCGTCGAGCCGATAGTGACCGTCTGGCCGACTTCGACTTCGACCACTTCCGGCTTCGGCACATCAGGATATTCCTCCTGCCGGCGCTGGATCATGATGGAGGTCAGTTTCTGCGTGTAGATGGGCGGATTGCCGAAGCGGGGGAGTACGAAGGGAATGCCGCCGATGTGGTCGAGGTGGCCGTGCGTGATGATGACGCCCTTCACGCGCTCCGCGTATTTCTCGAGGAACTTAGTGTTCGGAAGGATGTAATCCACGCCCGGGGAACCTTCCTCGGACACGAACTGGAAGCCCGCGTCGAAAACGAGGATGTCGCCCGTGGCGCCCACCTCGATCGCGGTCATGTTGCGGCCGACTTCCTCAACGCCGCCCAAGGGGATGATGCGGACCATGTTCGGGGTCGCTGGCTCGGGGAAGTAGTCCGCGCCGCGCT
>DASTHB010000056.1:0-4488 GCA_035718415.1 Minisyncoccota bacterium
CGTATTCTCCGACACGCTCGCGCGCGTGCTCTCCCAGGCCGGCTACCATGTCCGCCGCGTCGTCAACATCACGGACGTCGGCCACTTAGTCGGCGACGGCGATCGCGGTCAGGACAAGATGGCCGTCGGTGCCGAGCGCGAGCACACGACTCCTGAGGACATCGCTAACCGCTACACGAAGCTCTATCTCGATGACCTCGACGATCTCAACATCGACACGGGCAACATCCAGTTCCCGCGCGCGACGGAGTACATCAAGGAACAGATAGCGCTCGCCTCGACGCTCGAAGAGAAAGGGTTCGCCTATCGCCTGCCGGAGGGCCTTTATTTCGATACGGAACGCTTCCAGGGCTACGGGAAGCTCGGCGACCTCGAGACGGTCGAACAGGAGGCTGGCGCGCGCGTAGAGACGGTCAAAGGAAAGCGTCATCCGCGGGATTTCGTGCTCTGGCGCACCGCCGACCCGAACGATCTTCAGCAATGGGACAGCCCGTGGGGTCGCGGCAATCCCGGGTGGCACATCGAGTGCTCGGCGATGAGCCGCGCGCTCCTCGGCCCGGAGATCGACATCCATACAGGAGGCCAGGAGCATATCGGCGTGCATCACAACAACGAGATCGCGCAATCGGAGGCTGCGAGCGGCCGTCCGTTCGTCCACTACTGGCTGCATCACGCGCATCTCAACATCGGCGGTGCGAAACTTGCGAAGTCGACCGGTAACGCCATTTATCTCCCGGACGTGACCGCAAAGGGCATAAACCCGCTCGCGCTCCGCTATTTCTTCCTGCAGGCCCACTACCGCACTCCCCTCTCGTTCTCCTGGGATGCGCTTTTCGGCGCACAGAGCGCTCTTGACCGATTGTACAAAGCGGCGCACGAGACTGCGGTCGAATCGAGACGCAAGAGCGCCTCATCCGAGGCGCGCATCCGCTTCTTGTCCCTGGTGCGCGACGACCTTGGCACCGCGCCGGCGCTCGGCACGCTCTGGGAGGCGCTCAAGAGCGAGGAATACTCGCCAGAAGAGAAATGGGGGCTCATAGAGGACGCCGAAGCGGTCTTCGGGCTCAACCTGACGAACCCGCCGGTCGCGGAAGCCCTCAAGGGCGAAGCCGTGCCCGAACCGGTCCGCGATATGCTCGAACGGCGGGAAGCCGCACGGAAGGCCAAGGACTTCAAGGGCGCCGACGCCATACGGCAGGAAATTGAAAACAGTGGATATACTGTGGAAGACACCCCGGACGGACCGGTATTGACCCGGGACCACGTTTGATACAATTGGCCCAATGGCGGCCGAACATAAGTCGAAGGTGAAGCAGGCAGAAGCCGGCATCCCGAGCAATCTGTATGCGGGACGCATACCGCCGCAGTCGCTTGAATCTGAACGCGCGCTTCTCGGCGCGCTCCTCCTGAAGCCCGATGCGATCCACGATGTGTCCGACCTCATCGCGGCCGATTCTTTTTATGCAGAGAAGCATCGGCTCATCTTCGCGGCGATGCGAGAGCTCGCCGATCGCGGTAATCCGATCGACCTCCTTTCCCTTTCCGAACGCCTCGTTGACCAAGGACTTCTCGAACGCGCCGGCGGACGCGCCTATCTCGCAGAGCTCGCTGGTTCCGCGCCCGCGCCGGGCAATTTCGGCCACTACGCGGACCTCGTCTCGCGCAAGCATGTCATGCGTTCCCTTATCGACGCGGCGTACGAGATTACCGAATCGGCGTACGACGACGCCCGCGAAACGATGGAGGTGCTCGACGAAGCCGAAAAGAAGATCTACGACATCGGGAACAAATCGGTCTCGCACAAGTTCACGGCCATCGGCGACAAGGTGCATGAAGCGTGGGACCGCATTGAAGCGCTCTCCAAGAAAGAAGGCGGCATCCGCGGCGTCGCTTCAGGATTCACGGCGCTCGACAATCTCCTCTCCGGCTTCCACCCTTCCGACCTCGTCATCCTCGCCGCTCGCCCGTCCGTCGGTAAGACGTCGCTCGCGCTCGATATCGCTCGCAATGCCGCCGTGCGGCACAATGTGCCGGTCGGCATCTTCTCCCTTGAAATGAGCTCGGAACAGCTCATCGACCGCATGCTCGCGGCCGAATCGTTCGTGAACGCGTGGAAGCTGCGCACCGGCCAGATAAAGGACGAGGACGATTTCGCGAAGATACGCGACGCGCTCGAGACGCTCTCGAAGGCACCGATATTCATCGACGACAAGCCGGGCAACAACATCCTCTCAATGCGCGCCGTCGCCAGGCGGCTGAAGCGCGAACGCGACATCGGCCTCATCGTGGTCGACTACCTCCAGCTCATGTCGCCGACCACGACCAAGGCTTCCGAGTCCCTGGTACAGCAGGTCACGGAGATATCGCGCTCGCTCAAGGGTCTCGCGCGAGAACTGAAAGTCCCGGTCATCGCTCTCTCGCAGCTCTCCCGCGACGTCGAGAAGCGCGGCGGCAAGCCCCGCCTCTCCGACCTCCGCGACTCAGGCTCTATCGAGCAGGACGCTGACGTCGTTATGTTCATTCACCGAAGCGACAAGCAGAATCCGGATAGCGACCAGCCGAACGTCGCTGAGATACTCATCGAGAAGCACCGCAACGGGCCGACCGGCAGCGTCCAGCTCTTCTTCGACGATAAGCGCTCGACGTTCCAGAACATGGACACGTCCGGATACGGCGACTTGGCCGGAGAATTTTAGGCATGCTGGTGTACAGCCGCGTTTTTTTGGAGACCCGCACAGCGAGCATAGCCGCGCGCTCCGGCGCGGCTATAAGCGGGCATGGTCCGGCGGACGCCGGCCGCGCGAGCGAGCGTGAGCGCGCCGCCTCGCGGGGGCGGCGACGCGTGCTCCAAAAAGACGCGGCTATTTAATCTATGGACCACATCGAAGAGCTGGCTCACGCATTCACTCGCCTGCCCGGCATCGGTCCGCGCCAGGGCAAACGCTTCGTATTCCATCTCCTTTCCCTGCCGCAAGCGGAACGCGCGAAACTCGGCGAACTTATCTCGACCCTCGGCAAAGACGTACACCAGTGCCCCGAGTGCATGCGTTTCCACAACGGGAGCGCGACAGCGCTTTGCCGCTATTGCTCGGACCGGAGCCGCGACGATAGCGTCCTCATGATCGTCGAAAAGGACCAGGACCTCGCCGCGGTCGAACGCGCCGGCACGTATAAAGGCCGCTATTTCGTCCTGGGCGGCGTCCTCACGCTGACCGGCAAGGGCGTCATCCGGGAGAGCGAGCTCATAATGGAAGTAGAGCGCCGCTTGAAGAACGGCCTCAAGGAGATCGTTCTCGCCCTGTCCGCGACGTCCGAAGGCGAACACACGGCGGACCGCGTTCGCGAGGTCCTCGCGCCGTATCGCGGCCGCGTCACCATTTCGCTTCTCGGCCGGGGGCTCGCGACCGGCAGCGAGCTCGAGTACTCCGATGCGGAGACGCTCCGAGCGGCGCTTCAGAACCGCAAGGAGACGTAAATCTTGCGAGACGCGCTGAAGCGCGCGTATACTGGTCGCGGAAACCCTGCAGAAAGGAGGGCGGTATGAGGAGGTCATATCCCATGGCCTTCGGTGATGTGAAAGAAGGAGGAAAGGTTACCGTCGCGTACGAACGCACGTTCGTGCGATTGACGAAAGTCGACCCGGTCCCGGCCGCGAACGTCGGCGGATGCCGCAAGCACTCGATCGGCAACGGCGTCATCGCACCATCGAGCTATAACGCGGTGAGCGACCCGAAGAAAGGCGGGCGCGAAGAGTACTACCATATCAGCCCGAACGTACGCGTGCAGTTCCATCCGGACTACGCCATCTGAGACCGGCCGTCGCATTCCCGCGACGGCCGTCTTTATTTGATTTTCATGGGTGAAATGTTATAGTGCATTCAGAACAAGTTCATATCCTTTCAACAACCGGAGCTGCCCATGCCGCTTGCCAAACGCTCGTCGCCCTTACCGCACCCGCTCGCCCGAGTGCAAACCACGTTCGCGCACGTTGCGAACGACGACGAATTCACGGTCCTCACGTCTGCCGGAACGACGCTCACCCTTCGCAAGATCGACCCGATACCGGCATCGAACCTGCCGGGGTACATCCCGCGCTTCGTCATCCCCGGCCAGAACATCAGGCCCGAGGCATTCAACGCGATGGGGCTGTTTGGGAAGTATCGTTGGGAATATTTCTACCTTCTCGACGATTGCCCCGTCACGGTCCGGAAGTCCTGGCCCGCCGGCGCCATCTGCAGCTGAAAGGAAAAGCCCGAGACCAAGGTCTCGGGCTTTTTCATTTTGCTATTAATAGCGGCGGTCTTCGACGAACGTGAGCGCGGTTCCCTTCGAGGAGGCGCGTCCCGTGCGGCCGATGCGGTGCACGTAGTCCTCGTAGGTCGAGGGCAGGTCGTAGTTGATGACGTGCGAGACCTGCGGGATGTCGAGGCCGCGGGCCGCGACGTCAGTCGCCACAAGGACGATGACCTTGCCCTGCTTGAACGAGTC
>DASTHB010000057.1:0-12197 GCA_035718415.1 Minisyncoccota bacterium
CTCGATGCGTACCCAAGGCGTGAGACGCCGTCGTTGCCCACGGCGCGATAGATGAGGTGCGTCCGGCCGCCCAGCACGAGGGCCGCCGGATTGAACACCGCCTCCGCGGTCCAGAGATTCTTGCCCGGCGTGAGTATCGGATTCTCGAGCGAGCGCATGAGGATCTTGAGCGCCGGGTGCGCTTTGAGCACCTGGACGATCTTCTCGCGTACCTTCTTCGAGAAAAGCGCACCCAAGAGCGCTCCGACGACGAAGAAAGAAAAGAGCAACGCAAAAATGTTCACCCAGAAAAGGAGGTCCATAAATAGGAACATATTCATGATAGCATCGCGTATCTACGCGCTAGGCGTAATGCACGGCTTCGTGTGCGGTTGCGGCGCTTCGGACGGGAGGGTATCGTACCTGCCAGAGGTCCTTTCAGCGAGAACAGGACCCGCCAACTCGGAGACCCCCCTATGAAATTCAACGTCTGCTTTTCGAAGATACATCGCGCGACCGTCACGGACGCGAACCTGGACTATGTCGGTTCCGTGACCATCGATGAAGATATCCTCGATGCCGCGGGCCTGCTGCCGAACCAGATCGTGCAGATCAACAACACGGCCAACGGCTACCCCTGGCGGACGTACATTTTGAAGGGTGAGCGCGGCAAGGGCGACATCATCCTGAACGGCCCGCCGGCGCATCACTTCAAGCGGGGCGACGTCGTCATCATCTGGGCCGAGACCTGGGTCACGCCGCAGGAAGCGGCAAAGATGACCGGGCCGCGCGTCACCTTCGTGGACGGCAATAACAAGGTGACCGAGGTCAAGAAAGAGGAATACTGGCCGCCCGAGGCCTACGTGAAATAAGGACCTTGGTCCGCCGGAGCGCACGCTCCGGTTTTTTTATTGCAAACGGCGCCGTCGAGAGTATGCTCGGGAACGGAAGCCCTTTGAATCCCGAAGGGCTAAAACTCACAAGTCGGAGGCATCGTGCTCAAGCTGGCCCTACCAAGAATCGTCGAAGTCTATCGTGGCGTGCTTCCGCCCCATTGGGAAGCATTCTTCAAGTCGAACGGCATCAAGCTCCATATCGTCATCCTGTATGAGAACGAGGCGCGGACCGGCAAGATCTGGCCCGCGTCCGAGATCATCATGAAAGGCGTCGAACGCGGCGATCACAAGGGAAGCACGAAGGCCATCGACTCGACGTCGGGCGGCTTCGGCAGGGGGGCCGCGACCGTGATACGAATGGCGCGCGCGCGCGACCCGTCGTTCCCCGTGACGCAGTTCGTCGCCGTTGTGCCGCGCAGCCTCCCGAAAGGGAAGCGCGAGATGCTCATCGAGAACGGCATCGAGCTTATCGATGCCGAAGACGCTATCGATGCGATGCGCGTCGCGGAACAAGTGGCCGCAGAGAAGGGCTACTGGTACACGCGACAGTACTGGAATCCCGACAACAGCAAGGGCTACTGGGCGATAGCCCATCACCTGGCCAACGAGATACCGGAGCTCGGCATCTGCGCGTGGGGCGTCGGAAGCGGCGGCGGATGCTCAGGCATCATGCCGGTGCTCACAAGCAGCTTCCGCGATCGTCCGTTCAAGCTCTGGCGCGTCGCTGTCGTCGCCGAGGACGGGCATAAGATAGGCGGCGTACGCGATCAGGCGTCCCTCGAACCGGGCACGCTCAAGTGGCGTTCGCCGAACATCGACGACGTCCGGTTCATAGCGGAGAACGTCTCGTACCGGAACAGCGCGGCGCTCTGGCGTCAGAAGGGTCTCCGGGTCGGCCCGTCGACCGGTTTCGCGGTCGAGGGGGCGTGCCTTGCCGCACGAAGCCTCGGCATCATGCGACAGCTCGACGACTTCCGCGGCGGCGACGGCTACGTGCATATCGCCGTGCCTGCCGTCGATGAGCGGACGCCCTATCGGGATGAGTTCGAAGAGAAGGGATTCTATGGCATCCCGAAAACCGAGTGAACTTCCGGCCGCGTACGCGGCCGGTTTCTTTTTGCGTGGTACGCTATGGGGAATGCAGAACTTCGCGACGTATTTGCGGTCAGTCATATTCGGCATCAACGACAGTCTCGTCTCGACGGTGGGGCTTCTGGCTGGCATCAATGTGGCCGGCGTGCCGAAATCGACCATCATTCTGACCGGCGTCGTGTATTCGCTCGTCGAAGGATTCTCCATGGCGATGGGGAACTTCCTTTCGGAGGAATCGGCGGACGAGTACGCGACGCATACCGGGCTCATCCGTAAGGCGACGGTGCTATCGGCTGTTTTCATGTTCATATCGTTCGTCGGCGCGTCGCTCATCCCGCTCCTGCCGTACATCCTGTTCTCGGACGGCACGCGTGCCCTCATCGCATCGATATTCCTCTCTGTCGTCGCGCTTTTCGTCGCGGGCGCGATAAGCGGGATTCTGTCCGGCCTGCCCCTCGTCTGGCGCGGGCTTCGCATGGCGCTCTTAGGCGGCGTCGCCATCGTCGTCGGCGTGGCTATCGGCTTCTTCATGCCCGCGCTCTAATATGTCGCTCGATACCTCCATCCTGCTCGCGCTCAATTCGCTCGTCGGGCGCTCTCCTGCCCTCGATGCGTTTCTCTTGTTCTGCGCGGATTATCTTGCCTACGTCGCGCTCGTCCTTCTCGCGGTCATCGTTTGGAAGAGGGCGGGGAACCTCCGAGATAAGATCGAGCTTCTCACGCTCTCAGTGGGGGCAGGCATCATCTCGCGTTACGGCGTCGCGGAGCTCATCCGGCACTTCTATCATCGGCCGCGCCCCTTCCTCGCCCTCCCGGGCGACGTCCACTCGCTTTTCACCGATCCCTCCTGGTCCTTCCCGTCGGGGCACGCTTCTTTCTTCTTCGCCTTGTCGACCGTCGTCTTTCTCTATGACCGCCGGCTCGGCTACGTCTTTTTCGCCCTTTCGGCCGTCATAACGATCGGCCGCGTGGCTGCAGGAGTCCACTATCCGTCCGATATCCTGGCCGGGGCGGTCCTGGGCTCCCTCGTCGGGTATCTTCTGTACCGCTTCGCGCGCCCGGCGCTCTCAAAAATCGTGAATTCGACATATTGACAAGATATTGTCAATATGCTAAGATAGAACTACGAGGTAGCTACTTGCTATTTCGGTAACTTAACTCAATGTCAATCTTTACGGCCCTTATGGGCTTTTCGCTTTTGACGGTACAGATGACGCCCGTTCCGAGCATTCCTGGCGTCCCGGCACCGGCTTTGGCGGTCTCTATGACGGCGTACAACGCCGTTCCTGGCCAGACCGACGATAGCCCGTTCACGACCGCTTCGGGAGCGTATTCGAACCCCGAGATCGTCGCGGCCCGTTCGCGCGACCTCGCCGATGATCTGCCGTTCGGCACCATCATCGAGATAACCGCCCCGGAGACTGACCCTAACAACACCTGCGGCTACGACCTTGTCGCGCCGTTCATTGGATACCGGGTCATCGAGGATACGATGCATCCGAAGTTCACGAAGCGCGTCGACGTGCTCGTCCCGACTTCGGCGACGGTCACGCTCGCGAACGGCAAGAAGATGAACGCCGCGAACGTGCTCGGCATCTGCGACGAAGTGAATATCCGCGTCGTGGGCCATGTCGACCTCTCCCATCTTCCGAAGACCCAAGCCGAGCTTGCGGCTCTCGTGAACGGGAAGACGTCGCTCGCGGTAAAATAAGTTATCGATTAAGAACGCGCGCCCCATCCGGGGCGCGCGTTTTTTATGCGCTATGCTTCCTCTATGAAGCGGCTCACCCGCGAAGCGTCGGGCCTCACGAGGACCGAATACGGAGCGCTCAAGAAGCTCACGACTCCGGTGAAGATCCAGGACTTCCTCGACCGCATCCCGATGAACTGGGAGAAAAAGGGCGATACGAACTTCACTCCGCGCGCAGTGCTGAATGAGCAGAAGGCGCACTGCCTCGAAGGCGCCTTGCTTGCCGCAGCGGCGCTTTGGATCCACGGAGAACGTCCGCTTGTCATGAACGTCTCCGCTCGGATGGGCAAGGGCGACGTCGATCATGTCATCACGCTCTACAAACGCGGCGGCCGGTGGGGCGCGATATCGAAGACGAATCACGCGACGATACGGTTCCGCGATCCGGTGTATAAGACGCTGCGCGAGCTCGTGCTGTCGTACTTCCACGAGTGGTTCATGAATACGACGGGCGAAAAGACGCTCGAATGCTACAGCCGGCCGCTCGATCTCTCACGGCTCGGACCCGGGTGGATCACCGCGCCGGACGCGAACGGGATAGCCGAAAAGCTCGGCGACCTGCCGCACTATTTTCTCGTACCGAAAGGGAATTGGCGCTACGTACGCCCGGCCGATCGGATGGAGCTCCAGGCCGGACGGCTCGTCGAATGGCTTAAAACCGACCGGCGGACCTGACCGCCAGCTACGCCTTCCGCACGAGGAAGAACGGCGTCATCTCGCTGTCCTGTCCGGCCGGATTGTCATGGAGAAGCTCGCCGATGAATGATTCGGTTATCGTTCGCGTGGATTTGCCGAGCGAGAAGGCGCCGCGATAGTTCGCGTCAACGATGACGGTCTCGACGCCGAAGCGATCACGGATCTCCCGCGCAACCGCGTCAGGGCGGTCAGGCGCGCGTTTAGCGAAGTCCTTGAACTCCGCAATGGTCCAGGACATCGGGCAGTCGATGGATTTCGCCTGCTTGCCGACCAGATAATAGAAGGCGCCTTTGATGCCGATCGGTCGCGTCACCGCAGAGACGGCGGCGGCGAACAGCGTGCGCAGATAACCGGCCTCATCGATGAGAAGCTGCATCGCCGGTGCCGTGCCGTGGCCGAGCCCGCGGAACTGGGGCGTCCCGACATAATTGCGGACCTTCCGCGACAGGAGCCGCGCGAGCCAGGACGTCTTCACGGCATCGCGGTGGATGATGCGGTTCTGGCATATGCAGACGATCTTCTCGGACACGAAGAGGATGTCGCCCGGCTTCACATGGGGCCGAACGTATTCCTCGAGGAGCGCCATAAGATCGTCGCCGGGGCGAATGAGTCGCGTCGGTATCGGGAGGCGTAAGTACGTCGTGCCGCGGACGGTGGTCTCTAATTTTTTCCCCGGATTTGGTGCAAGTTCGATAGCCATGGTATATGGAGTATACATTCATGGCCTCCAAAAAATCCAAATATCCCGACGGCGTTCGGGTGGGGAGATCGAGCGCCGGTCTCGGCCTTTTCGCGACGCGCGACTACAAGAAAGGCGAGCGCGTCATCGAGTATGTGGGCCGGGTCATCCCCAAAGAGGAGGAATACACGAGTCGGAGCAAGTACCTGTTCGAGGTGAACAAGCGGAAAACGATAGATGGGCAGGCGCGAACGAACATCGCCCGGTACATCAATCATTCCTGCCGGCCGAACTGCGAGCCGGAGATCGTCCGCGGCCATGTGTACATCGACACCATCCGGCCGGTCCGGGCGGGGGATGAGTTCACGTACGACTACGGGGAGGAGTATTTCGAGGAGCACATCCGCCCGAAGGGATGCCGGTGCCCCGTCCACACGGCGGGCTCGAAACGCCGTCGCTCCTAGGGCCCGTGCTACACTTTTTGGAGCGCCTGCGATGACTTCCGATACGTTTACGTTCAAGTCCATCTTTGATGCGCAGCGGCTCCCGTCGCTGTTCACGGCTCTCATTCTGCTCGCCCTCGCGTACGTCGCGGAGCATTTCGCGAATCTGTACGAGCTCGAATATTCGCTCCGGCCGACGTCGACCTACGTCGGCGACCTTCTGCTCGACAACCTTCCGACGTATAACGTGCATTTCCTCATCATCAATGTCGCCGTCCTGACCGTTGCTATCGGTTCAGCGTTCATCCTCTACCGGTATCCGCGCTACGTGCTCTTCTCGATCAAGGCCATCGCGCTCCTCATCGCCATACGCGCGTTCTTCATATCGCTGACGCACGTCGGCATCTATCCGGGCGTGATACCGCCTGACTACGGCTTCTTCACCAACATCTATACGTACTTCAACTGGCAGGTCGGATTCTTCTTCTCGGGGCATACTTCGATACCTTTTCTCATGGCGCTCATCTTCTGGCAGAATCGCCGCATGCGCGCGATCTTCCTCATCATGTCGGCCTTGTTCGGCGCCGCCGTCCTGTTCGCGCATATCCATTACTCCATCGACGTTTTCGCCGCGCCGTTCATGGCGTTCGGCATCTTCCATATCGCCAAGTACCTTTTTCCGAAGGATTACGAACTCATACGATAATCGGGCGGTCATTGAATGCTACGATGGGTCCAAAGGACCATGCGTACGAAGCGGGCACTCGTGCTAGCACTAGCAGCGCTTTTCGCGGCGCCGCATGCGTTTGCGCAGGATGCGACATCGAGCTCGTACCAGATACTCACGCCGACATTAGGCGCGAGCGGGGCCTATGCGACGTCCACCAATTATTCGCTGCTCGGTACGATCGGTGAATTCGCGAACAGCACGGCCACATCCTCGTCGTTCGGTCTTAACCTCGGCTTCGTCGCCTTCCCCTGGGTTACGACCCCTGTGATCGCCGCTACCGGCGCGACGAATGCGGCCAGCCTTTCTTGGACTGCCGCCGTGGGCGCGCTCGGTTATTCGACGGCGAGTTATTCGATAGGGCAGTCGACGACTTCCGGCGGTCCCTATTCATTCAGCTCGGTGGGCAACGTGCTCTCCGCAACCGCGAGCAGCCTTACGGCGAACCAGACGTACTACTTCATCGTCCGCGCGCACGATTCCTATGGTCTCACTATCGCGACCTCGAGCGAGGTTTCGGCCGTGCCCACAGCAGCGGCCGCTCCGCCGCCGACCCAGAGCGGTTCGCTTGGAGGCGGCGGCATCGGCGGAGGTTTCTTCTCGCCGGTCGTGACCGGCACCGCGTCGGCGAATTTCAGCGGCCGCGCGTATCCGAGAAGCACCGTGACGCTCCTCAAGGACGCCCAAGTCGTATCCTCGGTGGCCGCGGACGCGAACGCCATGTTCTCCATTTCGCTCTCGAATCTTTCGGCCGGCAATTTCATCTTCTCCGTTTATGGGGAGGACGGCTCCGGCAACCGTTCAGGCATGTTGTCGTTCCCGGTAAGTTTGACTGCCGGAGCGACGACCAACATCACCGGTATTTTCATCAGCCCGACGATAAGCACGGACAAGGAACAGGTGAAGCGGGGCGACAATCTCGTGATATTCGGGCAGAGCGCCCCGCAGAGCTCCGTCACTATCACCGTCAATTCGGATACGGAACTCTTCCTGCAATCGAAGTCGGACTCGATAGGCGCGTACCTTTATACTCTAGATACGGCCCCGCTCGAGCTCGGTTCGCATTCGGCGAAATCCAAAGCGGCAGTCGCCGGAGAGATAAGCGAGTTCGGCCAAGCCGTCGACTTCGCCGTGGGCACTGAGTCGATAACGAGACAAGCGACGAAGAAGTGCGGCATCGGAGACCTGAACTGCGATGGCAAGGTCAATCTCATCGACTATTCCATCATGGCCTACTGGTACCACCGTCCGCTCTCCGGCCGGGGCGTTAGGGCGGACCTGAATAAGGACGTCAAGGTCAATCTCACCGACTTCTCGATACTTGCGGCACACTGGACCGGATAACATGCGAAACTTCCTCCTCACCTCATTTTTCGTCCTTACAATGCCTCTCTCTGCGTCGGCGGCGACTTTCACGCTGAGCGCGACGCCACAGGACGTTGGCGCCGGCGACCTCGTCCGCGTCGATGTCCTCATCGACAGCATCACCCCGGTGAACGCCTTTTCGGGGATCGTCACCTACGGCGCGTCGCTCGCGCCCATCTCAGCCACTGATGGCAACTCCATCGTGCCGCTCTGGCTCACGCCGCCGGCGATAAGCAGCGCGCCGCGCATTCCGTTCGAGGGCATCGTGCCGGGAGGATTCTCCGGCATGCGAGGCCAGATCTTCACCATCCTGTTCCGCGCTCGCGCTGCCGGAAAGGCAAGTATTGCGGTGTCTGAAGGTGAAGTGCTTCGCAATGACGGAAAGGGAACACCCGAGATAGTCATATCGAACCCGCTGACGTTCACCATCGCGAAAGAGGCGCGCGGCGGCTATGCGGAGCCGGCCGACACGACGCCGCCGGAGCCCTTCTCGGTGACGATGGGTAATGATGCATCTGAAACCGCAGGTTCGCTCTACCTCGTGTTCGCCACGACTGATAAGGGATCAGGCGTCGACCATTACGCCGTCGCCGAGAGCCGCGTCCCGGTCTTCCTCCAGCGATTCCTACCGCTCTCTTTCGCTACCACCGAAAGCCCCTATGTGATGCGCGATCAGCACCGTACGAGCGCGGTATATATAGAAGCGGTCGATAGAGCAGGGAACGTCCAACGGGCGGTTTTTCCACCGCAGTACATCCTCTCCTGGCCTGAAGTGACCGTTCTTCTGCTTATACTGATAGCAGTCGCACTTCTCTTCGTCGTGGTCATAAGAAGGCGATACTCATCATTGCCATGAACCGCCGCACCCTGTTTACGCGCTCCGCGCTTTTCGCGGCTATGCTCCTTGCGCCGATGACCGTTTCGGCGGCAACGCTCGATGTGTCGCCGAGCGCGACAACGGTTTCCGCAGGGGAGACCTTTACCGAGACGGTTCAAGTATCGAGCGCAGACCAATCCATCAACGCGGTATCAACGACCGTGTCCTTCCCGACGGACCTATTGCAGGTCATTTCGGTGACCAAGGTCAATTCGATCCTGACACTATGGGTGGTTGATCCGATATATTCGAACGTCGATGGGACCGTATCCGTAAGCGGCATCGTTCCGAATCCGGGCTATATAGGCGGCCGCGCGCGCGTGGTCGCCATCACGTTCCGCGCGAAACGCGCTGGCACCGCGAAGCTCAGCTTCACCGGCGATGAACAAGTGCTCGCGAATGACGGCAACGGCACGAACGTTTTCACAGATGGGCAACCCGCAATGGTTACGATCCTGCCATCCACGGCACCGGCCGTGGCGACCGCATCGGCGAACAGGGGAGACCTCCTTGCGCATATCACCTCATCATCGCATCCCGACCAAACGGCGTGGTACCGCACGACGCACGCCGTATTCGATTGGACGAATGCGCCCGGAGTTTCCGCGGTGAAGCTCGGTTACGATAGCGACCCGAGCGGAACGCCCATCGTGTCGTACGCTGATCCCATATCGCACAAAGAACTCGATCTCGCCGACGGCATCACCTATTTCCATGTGCAGGAGAAGAACACGGACGGCTGGGGTCCGGTCGCGAGCTACCGCATCCAGATCGATACCGTGTCGCCGCACGCGTTTGACATCGGATTCCCGAACGGAACGACGACGGAGACCGGCGTGATCGCCACGAGCTTCCGCACGACCGATGATCGGTCCGGCGTCGATCACTATCATCTGACGCTGGACAATAAGGAATGGGATGTGAGCGAAGCAGATGCCAGCGCGACGTATGACGTGAACTCGAGCGTCGGCGTTCATACGCTCGTCGTCGAAGCGTTCGACAAAGCGGGGAACAAATCCGTCGCGCAAGCGAAGTTCGCGGTGTTGAGCACGACATCGTTCTTCGCGCTCGGGTGGCTCGCGGTGAATTATCTGACCGTGCTGCTCATCATTCTCGCGCTCGTCCTCCTTATCACGTTCATCGCGTGGTACGCGCATACGCATTTCCGCGCGTATCGGTATCGATTGAATCGACAGCTCGGGCTCACTCAGGCTCGCGTCCACAAGCAGTTCGATAAGCTGAAAGAGTCGATTACGGACGAATTGCGCAGACTTGAGGAAGCGAGATCGCGCCGCACGCTGACCCGAGAAGAGGAGCGGCTGATCGTCCGTTTCCGTGCGCTCCTCGATCAATCGGAGCAGGAGATCGACCGAGAGATCGAGAATCTAGCGCGCTGACCTACGGAGCGCGTGCAAGTAAAAGAAATCTCGCCGAGACGAGATTTCTTTTATTTACGCGCTCGTTTGCCGAGATTTTATCCTTAGCTCAGCATCGCATCAGGCACAGGAATATGTGTCTATCGACGTGTCGGCAAATTCTGTTTGACGTTCGAGATCCATCTGCTGTATTTTCGTCAGCGCTGATCCCACGCCGATTCCGTTTCGATCGAACTGTTATCCACCAAAGAGCGCGTATATCCTCGCTATTTTTGTAGGTCCTCACGCTACAATAAGGCAACGGATTTGCATGTACTTTCTCCGCAAAATTAGTAGTGACGCCGCGCTCCGGTTCGTGTTGCTCACGTCTGTTTTTTGTTTTGCGATTTTCGCAACCTTCCCAGGTTACGCGTTGTCAGCGCAGACACCTCCGCAGATCCTGACCTACCAAGGCCGGCTCACGGACAATGGCGGGAATCTCCTCGGCGGAGCCGGAACCACCTACTACTTCAAATTCTCTATCTGGACATCGCCCACGGTCGGTGCCGGCACACGAGTGTGGCCCGCGACATCCCCGACATCCGTGTCGACTTCGGTCAAGCAAGGAGTCTTCACCGTGCACATCGGCGACACGGCGAACGGATATCCGACAGCGCTCACGCTCGACTTTTCAGCGAACCCCACGCTCTACTTGCAAGTCGAGGCATCAGCTGACAACGCCACGTTCGAAACCTTGTCGCCGCGTCAGCAGATCACGTCGGCTGCGTTCGCTCAGCTCGCGGGCGCGGTCGTCGGTGCGACGACGCCGTCATCGTTCGGCACGACGACGCCGACCGCGCACGCATTCGTGACCATCGCAGCGACGAGCACCGATTCGATAGCGCTCTCGATCGAAGGTTTTCTGAATCAAGCGGCGAACTTGTTCCAGGTACGCAACAATAGCGGCTCGAATCTCTTTTCTATCGGAGCGACCGGCGGAGTGACGATGGCCAACGCGACCGCGACATCGCTCTTCGCGACGACCGCATCATCGACGAATCTATTCACTTCGAATCTTTCGATCGGTTCGCTCTCCGGGATCCTGAAAGCAACTGCCGGCGTTATCGGCACAGCCCTCGTGAATCTCGCTTCCGATGTGACTGGCGTCCTGCCTGCATCAAACGGCGGTACCGGCTGGGCGTCTATCGCATCCGGATCGATACTCTATGGGAACGGAACGGGAGCGCTCTCGACGACGACCGTGGCTCTTGGCGGACAGATCCTTGGGTATCTATCGGGCGTGCCGACCTGGGTATCGACCACGACGCTCAATATCGGCGGGACTGCCGCAAACGTATCCGGCATCGTCGGGCAGGCTAACGGCGGTACGGGACTGAGCTCGTATGCCGCCGGGGACATCCTGTACGCGGACAACGGCGGCAATCTCGCTCGGCTGCCGAAAGGCACGAACGGCCTTGTTCTCAAGCTCGCTTCAGGCCTGCCGAGCTGGGCACCTGAAACCGGCGGCGGCGGCGGGGGTCTCTCGGGCGCATGGGCGACTACGAGCGCTAGCAACCTCGCTATCTATCCGACCACCCCGTCGTGGGTAGTCGTCGTCGGCAATAACGCGACCACGACGCTCGGCAACATACTTGAAGTGACCGGGCAGTCGTACTTCTCGGACAAGATCGGCATCGGAACGACGTCGCCATCTGCATTGCTATCGGTGGCCGGTAACGGACTGTTGAGCGGTAGTCTCACCGCAACGAATCTGACCGCGACGGGCAGCGCTGTCGTGAACGGTTCGTTGACAGCTGGTTCGGCGAGCTTCACATCGGCTCTTCCGGTCACGTCAGGCGGGACCGGATGGGGAAGCATCGCGTCGGGCGCGCTCGTGTACGGGAACGGTTCGAGCGCCGTCGCGACCACATCGCAAGGGAACGGAGGCGAATTGCTCGCCTGGATGAACGGCGTTCCCTCGTGGATCTCGACAACGACGCTTAACGTGGGCGGCAACGCCGGCACCGCGACAAAGCTCCTTAACGCCCGTATGATAAACGGCACCTCATTCGACGGCTCGGGCAACATCACCGTGACGGCAGCATCCTCCTCGCTCCTCTCGGACTCGAACACCTTCTCCGGGAACAACACCTTCAGCAATCCGATCACGGGCAGCATCTCGGGGAACGCCGGCACCGTCACGAATGGCGTGTACACGACGACCTTCAACGGATTGTTCGATAATCGCTTGTCGGCGACGACATCCCTGCCGAACATCACAACACTCGGTGGCTTGAGCTTGCCGGCGACGCAGCTCACGAACTTCGGAACGCCTTTC